>NZ_CP163422.1 GCF_041429775.1 Glycocaulis abyssi
ATGGCTTACGGCCAACAGGCAACGGCGCTTTCCTTGTCCGAGAAGACGGGCTTTCGCCGCAAATTCCCCGAGGATCTTGTCAACGAGGAACTCGTCACCCGCTATGACGATAAACCGGCCCGGATCTCCCGGCTGGAAATGCGCAATGAGGTGAAATGGTTCAGGAGCGCTCTGAATCGGAAACTCAACCTGGCACCGCTCGCCTGGGAATTACTCCTTGAGCTGATCGATCTCTCCCATGATTGCGACTGGCAGGGCGGACCCATCACCGTATGGCCGTCCAACGAGTACCTCATGGAGCGCCTCGACTGTTCCGAGCGGGCCTTGCAATACCAGCTGCGAGCGCTCTCACGTGCGAACCTGATCACGCATATCGATCATTCGTCGCGTAAGCGCTTCGGACATCGCGGCCTCGATGGGCGCATCGTGATGGCTTTCGGCATCGATCTTCGCCCGCTGGCCGCACGCGCCGACGAGCTCGTCGAAATGGCCCGAAACGCACGTGATGAACGTAAAGAGCGCGGCCGGCTTCGCCGGACACTCAAGGTGACGATCGCGCACCTGACAGAATATCTGCGCACGGCGGCCAGCCAGAACAGCGCTGCAGCGGACTGGAACACGCTCTATGACGAGCTTCGGACCATCTCAGAGACCATTTCCCTGAAGCGTATCGCCCTCAATGCCCTCCGGCTCGCCAAGCAAGCCTTGCAAGCCCTGGAAGCGAAAATCCGCAAGGTTCTGGTCAAAGCGCTCCGCCCCAAGGCCCAGAGCGACAACAAGCCCGATAATACTGCGCCCAAGGGTGCAGCCGATTGCACCCTAGAAACAACAACTACCCTTCAATCTTCAAATGAAGATACTGTGATGCCACCAGAAAGTGGCGTTGCCGGAACTGACGAGCCCAGACAGGCTCCCGCAGAGCGAGCGGAGAGGGCGAGGGAAGGGGATTCTGGCCAT
This sequence comes from Glycocaulis abyssi, assembly GCF_041429775.1. Classification (NCBI taxonomy): domain Bacteria; kingdom Pseudomonadati; phylum Pseudomonadota; class Alphaproteobacteria; order Maricaulales; family Maricaulaceae; genus Glycocaulis; species Glycocaulis abyssi. Next base: position 958 of record NZ_CP163422.1, read on the forward strand.
TCATTCGGAATAACACCCTTTGGCGCGCACCAGCATCTTGAAAAATATAAAATCACGGCCCAGCTCGTCGCTACAGCCTGCCCCAGCTTCTGCTCGGGCCTGCAGGCCGATCCTGAATGGGACGATCTGATCGACCATTGCGACCAGTATCGCTCGCTCTACGGCCTCAGCCCGTCTGCCTGGTCCATGATGATCACGACGCTTGGCGAACGCCCGGCCGCCGTCGCACTGGCCGTGATTGGTGAGAAATTCCTCCGCGGCGCACGTGGCGGCGGAAATATTGTGGAATCACCGGCCGGATATTGCGTCTGGCTTACGCGTCAGGCCAAAAATCGCGGCGTTCTCGATCTCGGACCGAAAATCCACGCCCTGCTGACTAAGGACCAGCGGCCCGGTTAGTCAATCTTCACGTTTTTACCGCAACTTACAAATCGTACACGCAATCGGAGCAGAGACGATGATCGAGAAATGCACAGTGTCGCAAGCGTCCGCCGGCGTCAGTGTCGAACTCTCGGCCGATCTGGCCGACAGCCTCGGAATCCGGCCCGGCGATACGCTGACAGGCATTCGCCTGAATGAGAGCCAGCTCCTGCTTACCGCCTCCGATCCCGATTTCAATGCCCAGGTTGAAGCGGCCCGTCGGTCCGGCACCGAGTTTCGCAACGCCATAAGGGCTCTGGGAACATGAGCACGCTGCCTCTCTCTCGAACGGCCATGACCGCTAGCATGCTCCAGATCGCAGGTCAGACCGGGCAAACCTGTGGCTGGTCCGATATGCAGGCCCTCAAGGCTATTGCCGACAGGCACGCTCACCATCCTGGGCAGCCGCACAAGGCCGCGTCCTTGCTGATGATTGACGTACTGGCCTCTCCGCTGGCTCCCCAGCTGGTGGCGCCACTCGCTCTAGTGCTCGCCGCAAGCTTCTTGCGCGTGAACCGGCAGGGATGGGACATCAGTGAAGCCGAGGCCGTACTTCTGGTCGAGAATGCTCGAAATGGCGCGTTGGGCGTCGATCAGATCGCACGATTTATCGACACGCGACTGCACAATGACCGTCTGGCGCACGCCAGCTGACCAAACTCTTCGCGCATCACTACCAGTTTTAAGTGGGATCGGGGCGAGGGGGCACGATCCACGGGCCTTCGCGCAGATCTTCCGGCCGCACCGATTTCAGATCGTCGTCAGGCGCCAGAAAACGGACCTCTTCCCAACTCTCGCGCAGCTTCGAGTACGTCATATTGTGGATGTAATTGCGGGCGCTGACTTCCGGATAACCCCTGTAATTATATAGATATACGAACTGAGCGATGATCAGATTGCCGGTATTTTCCACCACCTTTCCATCCGGCGTGTCGATGACCGCACAGGCGCGTGCCTCCACATAATCAAGCCAGCTCTTCACCCGAGTGTAAAAAGCATAGGCTTCCTCCGGATGGGAGATCGCCCGCTCAAAGACTTCATTGTAAGCCCAGACCCGGATTTCCCAGCCTTTTTCGGCTTCCGGATCCACACGCCACTGATATTCGTAGTCACCGAAATATCCGGCCCTGAGAACGTCATGCGTTTCATCGCTAATGAACTGGACGGGGAAGTGCTCGAAGCCTTTGCCCTGCCAGATCAGGCCTTCCGCGTGTTTGAGATAATACTCGCAATCAAACCCTTCATCAGCGAAGGGGAGCATGCTCGCGATATTCCAGTCGAGCTTCTTCGTACCCAGCACGTCTTCAATTCCTCCCGCCACGCCGGTGCGCTCCTGGATCAATGATTTCGTCGGCCGACCAGATTCCGACACCGGCACGCCGGGCTTCAGCCTCGACCGCTACAAGCTCAGGCGCCGTCGGCCTTCCGCGAAACCGGTAGACTACAGCCAGACCTTCAGCCACCAGCTGACGGCCGAGATCCAGCTCTCCAACAAAGCATCGTGCGACCCTTCGGCCATACACGTCGCGGCGTTCGCAATCACACCGGACCGCACTCGATCCAATCAGTTGGACCATGCGGATCCGGCCGGCTTCGCCACAATCCCATTGGCGGCCGTCCAAGATCATCGTCTGACCCAGCTCGCAGGCGTCCATGCCTACGATCCGGATCCTTTCACCATCGAGTACGATCGTGTCGCCATCGATCACCCGGACATTGATGCTCGCTGGTCCACCACCATTCGCGTCTGTCGCCTCCAGCCCCATCATGCCGGCCAGTAGTGGGGGTCTGATGCCGGAGAGTGCAGAATCCTACGCTAAGGCCGTTTGGTCATCTTTTGGGCCACCTGTATTCACCGGTGAGAAGGATGTGCGCCCACCCGAGGGGTGAAATATGCGCCAGAAGGTTTGCTGAGCAGTCCAAACCATCACTGCGGCGACTATCGACAGCGTGACCGAGATGTCTGGTGTTCCAGTAAATGATGATGGCGGCGAGGAGGTTCAGCCCGGCCATTCGGAAGTGCTGGCCTTGGGCTGTTCGATCACGGATTTCACCTTGGCGCCCTATGCGCAGGGCGTTTTTCAGCGCATGATGCGCTTCGCCCTTATTCAGGCCGATTTGGGCACGGCGTTGCATGTCGGCATCCAGCAGCCAATCGATGATGAACAGCGTCCGTTCGATCCGGCCGATTTCGCGCAATGCGACCGCAAGTTCATGCTGTCGGGGATATGCAGCGAATTTTCGCAAGAGTTGGCTTGGCGGCATCGCGCCCGCCACCATGGTGGCCGCTGCGCGTAGGATGTCGGGCCAGTTCGAGCTGATGACAGGTTCCCTGACCTTGCCGCCGATCAACCCCTTCAATTCTTTCGGGCAGGATGCCGGATTGAAGAGGTAGAGGCGCTTGGATGGCAGATCCCGGATGCGGGGGATGAACTGAAAGCCCAGAAGGGCAGTGACGGCGAAGACGTGGTCGGTAAAGCCGACCGTGTCGGCATACTGTTCGCGGATTTTCTGACCTGCGTCTGTCATCAACAGGCCGTCCAGGATGTAAGGGGCCTCGTTCACCGTGGCCGGGATGGTCTGGGTGGCGAAAGGGCCGAACTGGTCAGAGACATGGGTATAGGCTTTCAGACCGGGTTCATGGCCGTATTTGGCGTTGATCAGGTTCATCGCCTCGCCCTGGCGCGTGGTCGGGAAGAATTGCCCGTCGCTCGAAGCGGTCTGCCCTGCGCCCCAAAACCGGGCCATCGGCAAGGCAGATTGACCTTCGATCACCATGGCCAAGGCGCGTGCCATCGCCTCGCTTTCCACATGCCAGCGCGACAAGCGCGAGAGCTGGAAATAATCATGGGTGTTCGTGGCCCCAGCCATTTTGCTGAGGCCAAGGTTCAGCCCCTCAGCCAGCAGCACGTTCAACATGCCGACCCTGTCTTTGCATGGAACGCCGGTGCGCAGATGGGTGAAGGCCTCGGTAAAGCCGATCTCGTCATCCACTTCGAGCAGGAGGTCTGTGATCCTGATCTCTGGCAGGCGGTTGTAGAGATCGAGCACCATGGCATCGGCCTCTTCGGGGACAGCGGCCGTCAGACGGTCGATCTTGAGCACGCCATCTTCGATAGAACCTCCCGGAATGGCACCCGCCCTGGCGGCGCGGGCCAGTCGTTCCAAGCCATCTGCTAGGCGAGATTTTCGATCCGCGAGCCAGAGCTCCGGTTCAAACGGCATGGCCAGTTTTGGCGTGGCCCTGGCAACTTCCGTCGGAACCAGCGCGTCCTTGAGATCACCATACCGGCGGGAATGTGCGAGCCAGATGTCGCCGGCACGGAATGCGTCGCGTAGGTGGCACAGGACCGCCACCTCCCAAAGCCGGTTCCCATCGTCGTGATTCAAGTGTCGATGCCATTTCGAAGCCCGGCGCAGAAAGGTCAGTGGCCGGGTAGTTGTCGTTTCCGTACCCGCGACGATGTCGGCGGCGGCAAGCAACGGTTCGGCCACCGGGGCCGCCTGAATATCGAGCGCCCGGAGCATGCGCGGCGCATAGCGTCGGAAGCGATGATACCCGTGAACAACATGTGCCAGTGGATCAGCCGCCAATGTGTCGGTCAGTTGGGCGGCGGTGGAAACAAGCCCCCTCAGCGATGACCAGCCTCCGGCGTTTTGGACGGCCTCCATCAGGGAGGCCTGATCTTCATATGCTTCCAGCAGAGCTGATCCAAAATTTGAGAAGCCCTGCAAGGTGTCTTTCAAAGCAGCCTTGGCGTCATCTGCCCGAGCATCGCATACGCGTTTCGCCTCACGCCACGTCTTCCCCACAATCCGGTCATGGCTTTCGACCACAGCATCGGCAATGGCACTGCGCCATTCCAAAGCGCAAACTGCGAGGATGGCAAGGCGGCGGTCGCCTGAAATATCCCGCAGATCTCCTGCGAAATATCGTTCCCCTTGCCTTCGGAGGCGCGCGATACGGTGGGGTGGCACACCCGACAGGATGCTTCTGTCCACGGCCATGGCCTGCAAGAATTCCAACCGGTCGAGCAGCCGGTTCATGTCCGCCGAGTTCTGGCCCACCTCAAACTGGCGCAGCCAGACAAAGCGGGTGACAGAACTGTCCGCCGTTTCCGTCAGCAAGGCGTCAAGTCGGCTGCACATCTCATCATCCAGCCGGTCGGCAATCCGAGCGTCGATCCGTCGCTCTGCAGCAACGAGTGCATCCGCGCAAAGGCGTTCGATAACCGTGATCCCCGGTAGTATGGTCTGGGTCGCCCGGCATTGTTCCACGAAACGCCGCGCCAAATCCTCGTTCGATCGGGCGGTTTCGGCTGTTCTCTCCAGCCAGGCCTTCAGGTCGCGCGACCCTCGGCCAGTGAACATCTTGTAGCCATAGAGATCCCGCAGGGCCGCCAGGTGTTCATGACGCGTTTCTTCGCGGCTTGCATATCCAGCCAGATCGTCTGACTTCAGCCCAAGTTGCGCTGCCAGGAAGCGCGTGATCTCCATTGGAATGACCTCGCCCGGGGTCAACAACCGACCGGGATAGCGCAATGCGCAAAGCTGGAGAGCAAACCCAAAACGATTGTGGGGGCGGCGGCGGGCGCGGATGATTTCCAGATCGTCGTCCGCAAGGATGTAGTGGCGCAACATCGCCGTTTCATCGATCGGAAGATCAAAAAGTACTGAGCGCTGACGCTCGGTGAGGATAGTACGATGCGCCATATTTCTTTTGCTTTCTACATATGGTTTGCGTATTGATGATTAAGATATTGAATAAGGAATTGTTCGGATGGCCGAAAGCGCGCCGCTTTCCAGAACACCTCAAACGAACGTTTGTGAAACATGCTGATCGGCTATGCGCGGGTTTCGAAAGCTGACGGCAGCCAGTCCCTCGACTTGCAACGAGATGCATTGATCGCGTCCGGCGTCGAGGAGGACCAGATCTACTCAGATCTGGCGTCCGGCAAGAAGGATGACCGATCCGGTCTGGAGGCCTGCCTCAAAGCATTGCGTGAGGGGGATGTGCTGATCGTGTGGAAGCTCGACCGCTTGGGGCGCAGCCTCCACCACCTTGTCAAAACCGTCAGCATGCTGTCCGAGCGTGGCGTTGGCCTCAAAGTTCTCACCGGGCAAGGGGCGCAGATTGACACAACGACTGCGGCTGGAAGGCTTTCATTCGGCATCTTTGCTGCGCTTGCCGAATTTGAAAGCGAGTTGATCCGCGAACGCACGATGGCGGGGCTCCAAGCCGCCCGCGCGCGCGGCCGAAAGGGAGGAAGAAAGTTTGCGCTGACGAAAGCGCAGGTCCGCATGGCTCAGGCCGCAATGGCTAGCCGCGACACATCGGTTTCAGAACTCTGTAAGGAATTGGGGGTCAAACCGGTCACACTCTACCGATATGTCGACCCGAACGGCAATCTACGCGATTACGGGAAACGGGTTCTCAGCGCTTAGCGTAGGATTCTGCACTCTCCGGCATCAGACCCCTAGAGCATGGGATGGCTAGGCGCCACACCCCGCACAAGACATTGGAGACGATCCACCGCCGAAAACCATCATGAGGCGCTCAATGCGACCTCGGAGAGAACCATGACCCCGGACGGACACAACCCCACGCTTGACGAGGCCGCAATCAGAGAACGCTCTACAGCCGGTGGAAGCGGTGGAGCGAGAAAGGCATCTTCGCCCGGATGATGGCAGGTCTGGCCGCTGAGCACGGCGAAGAGAAGACCGTGATGATCGACGCGACATATCTCAAGGCCCATCGAACGGCGACCAGCATGGCCGCGAAAAAGGGGGGCGTGGTCGTCTGATCGGTCGAACCAAAGGCGGCATGAACACCAAGCTGCATGCCATCTGCGACAGTCAGGGACAACCGATCGACCTGTTCGTCACCGCCGGACAGGTCAGCGATTACATCGGCGCACGCGCATTGCTCAGCGGCCTGCCAAACGTCAAATGGCTGCTCGGGGATCGGGGCTACGATGCTGACTGGTTCAGAGAAGCTTTGCAGGACAAGGGGATACGCGCCTGTATCCCAGGCCGGAAGAAACGCAAGACACCGGTCAAATACGATAAGCGCCGATACAAGCGGCGCAATCGCATCGAGATCATGTTCGGAAGACTCAAAGACTGGAGGCGTGTCGCCACCCGATATGACCGGTGCCCGAAGGTCTTCCTTTCGGCGATCGCCCTCGCCGCCCTCGTCATCTACTGGTTATGAATCCTGACCCTAAGCTGCGGAATAGCTCGTAAAGACCTCGCTGCTACCATCCCGGCGGATCAAGAACACATCATAAGCTTCACGCTGATCTTCTGGGCCCATTCCAGGCGACCCATAGGGCATGCCAGGAACAGCGAGACCGACAGCATCTGGCCGTTCAGCCAACAGGCGGCGGATGTCGGCGACCGGCACGTGCCCTTCGATCATGTAACCCTCAATCTCGCCCGTGTGGCACGATATCATTCTTTGCGGGATGCCGTTGTCCAGCTTGTGACGCATCATAAGAGTCCCAAAGCTCCGCTCCTCGGTGACGCGAAAGCCCTCCTGCCTAAGAATGGCGACCCAGGCGCGACAGCAGCCGCAATTAGGGTCTTTGAGAACGTGGATTGTTGGTGCAACTTGCGCAAATGCCGCAAGCGGCGCGGCGCTGGCAATGCCAGCGACGGCGGTCAAAATTTGGCGGCGCGTTATGTGCATCGCATTTCTCCTTTTGGATGGCATGTCTTGTGCGGGCCTTGGGTTGCGCAGTTGGGCGAACGTGCTGTCGAAGCCCTTTGCGGATGGTATGCCGGACATCGTTTATCTCCCCGTGATATTTCCCTCGCGTTGGTCTTGTACCTGATGTCCCGGCTTACCTTTCGTCGCGCGAAAGCCGTCCCAGAACAGCAGTGCCACCCCACAGAAAATCGCCACGTCAGCGAGGTTGAAGGACGGCCAGTGGTATGTTCCGAAATGAAAATCCAGAAAGTCAGGGACCGCCTGATAGCGCAGACGATCAAGGATATTGCCAAGCGCGCCTCCGATGATCAGACCGAGCGCCGCACCTGTCAGCCTGTCCGGAGCCTTCCACAGCCAGATCAGCAGCCATGCCACGACCACGGCAGCAAGTGCGACCAGACCCCACCAGGGTACGACCCCGCCGAGCATACCGAAGCTGACCCCATCGTTCAAAACCCGCACGAGGTTGAGAAAGGGCAGAACCTCGACCCCGTTCTCAAGCGCCGGGGAGTTCAGGGCAAGAGCCTTGGTGCCCTGATCAACACCAAACGCGGCGATGGCGCAAAGCCCACCGAGAACGCGGCTGTTCATGCCACCGCCTTCAGATCGGCCCGCGCATCGCGGATGATCGCCCAGGAAGAATGCAGGAATAACCCGGCGATGCCGAAGGCGACAATGAGGTCGGGCCACGCGCTACCCAGCCAAACCACCAGACCGGCCGCGACAACGACTGCCGCATTGCCAATGGCGTCGTTGCGCGAGAACAGCCAGACGGCACGCATGTTCGCGTCCCCCTTCCGGTACTGCAGCAACGGCAGCACGGAGATGACATTGATCACAAGAGCAATCAGGCCCAGAAGCCCCATCAGCGTGGCGTCTGGGGTTGTCGGCTCGAATGCCCGCATGATGGTTGTCCCAAAGACGCCAAGACCGAGCAGGGCAAGGAAGATGCCTTGGATCAGGGCCGACCGCGCCCGCCAGAGAAGACTCCAACCGATGGCCAGCAGGCCGAGGAAGGTGATCGCGCCATCACCAATAAAATCCAGCGCGTCGGCCTTCACCGCCTGTGACCCGGCAATAAACCCACCAATCATTTCCAGAACGCCGTAACCGACATTTAGAATCACGACGATCCAGAGCGCGCGGCGGTAGCCCGGGTCCTGATGGGCCGCACTTTGCTGAAGGTCCTCGTCGCTCTCGATGCGGTCGAACCCATATCCCGTTGTCTCAACGGCTTTTTCGATCTCCAGCAGGCTTGCTTCAGGGGCTTTCAGAGTCATGATATGGGTCGCCGCCGACACCTTCACCTCATCGGGCGCGACCCCTGCAGATTGCGCCGCCCGTTCAATCTGCGCGGCATCCTTCGCGCAATCCATGCCGGAGACGCGGTAACGGAAGGATGGGATATCTGCCGCCGAACCGGTGCTATCAGCGTTGGCCATGGGTGCAATACTCCTGCTAGGGTGAATCAAGAAACAACATATCAGTGAGGAATGATATGGACCAGGTTGTCGCCGACCGCAACACCGGGGCCACCGCCATCGAGCGAAGAGCGAAGCTGTTTCGCGGCTTTGCGGACCCAAGCCGTCTCGCGATTCTGGACGCCTTGTGCGAAGCGCCGTTGGCCGTTCACGAGATCGTGACGCGCACGGAATTATCGCAATCAAACGTCTCCAACCATCTCCGATGTCTTTTGGATTGTGGGCTTGTCGCCAGCGACCGCGATGGACGCTTCATCCGCTACCGTATCAGCAGTCCGCGTATTACAGCTCTTTTGAATGACGTGGACGCCCTTCTCGATGTGGTCGCAGAGGGTGTTGAGGCGTGTGACAATTATTGCGGGGAATAAACGGTCCTTTGCGTGTGTGCTTGGATTCCATGAAAGGTTTGGATCGCAATAATTTAGTCGATCAACGGACGCAGCAACTCCACTGCATCGACATCTAGTGCCACTGCGACCTTTTCTAGGGTCAGGATTCATAACCAATAGATGACGAGAGCCGCGAGGGCGATGGCTGAGAGGAACACCTTGGGGCATCGGTCATAGCGGGTCGCGCCCAGATCGGCCTGAACAAGGGCGAAGCCCATCACGCCCTCAAGAATGCGCTGCGTATTGGCCGCCAAGGTGAAATTCGCGACCGGACAACCGAAGGCCAACATTTCAGGATGGCCGGGCTGAACCTGCTCACCACCATCATTATCTACTGGAACACCAAGCACCTCGGTCAGGCTGTCGCCATCCGCCGCCGTAATGGGTTGGATTGCTCACCCGACCTGCTAGCGCATATCTCACCCCTCGGATGGGCCCACATCCTGCTCACTGGCGAATACAGGTGGCCCAAAAGATGATCAAACCACCTTAGCGTAGTATTCTGCACTCTCCGGCATCAGACCCCTAGTGTTGCCAACGCCAGTGCCACAATCGCCATCGTCTGAAACCTCCGCCTGCGGGACAGTCTGATCATCCTGTTCATAGTTTTTCCTGCCATATCGCAACCCGCTTGCGTATATGATCCGTAACTTGTTAAAACATCATGAGGCACAATAAAAAAGCAAACTATATTTCTCATAACGTTTATTATGCGACGGCCCGGTGTAAGCGCAAAGTAGTAATCTTGCATCTGTGCCGCATAGAAATCTTGCACGCTAGCCTCCTCCCGCGCGGTCATTTGGAGGAGGCCCTAACGATGCTGGATGTGTTTGACGTGAGCCGGAAAGAACTGCAGCGCGCCGAAATCCTTGACGATGTGAAGGCCGGGCGCCTGAGCCTGAAAGAGTCGCCTCAATCAGCCGGATATACGCAAGCTTTTGGATGCATTTTGAGGGAATGATCGGTTAGCGGCGTAACACGGCGGCAACCCCGTTCGTTACCTCTGTGCCGTCATGCTCCTCTTATCCATCCTCATTGCCGCCCATATGCAGGCAGCTCCTTTGTCCACTCCAGCGGTGCAGGAGTTGATGGTGCAGCTGGACGCACACCCTGCCCTGCAGGCCTATACCGCTGAATCCCGCGCGGCAGAGGCCATGGCTGAGGGCGCGATGGGCCTGCCCAATCCCCGGATTGGCGCCGCGGTGGAAAACGTTCCGGTCAATGCGCCGCTGCGTTTCGACACTTCGGACATGAGTTCGCGTTCCGTGATGGTGTCGCAGGACATTCCGGGTCGGGGCCTTCGCGGTGCCAGGGCCGATGTTGAGCAGGCCGCCGCGCGGCTGGTCCTGGTCCGGCGAGAGGCCCTGCGGGCCCAATTGGCAGGAGAGCTTCTGTCTGCTCTGGCCGAATATGAGATGGCTGGGGCGCTGGAGGGTCTGCTGGACGCGCAACTCGCCCTTCTGGATGAGCGCGAGGCCTATCTCAGCGGCCGCATCGATGCCGGAGACGCGCTCTTTGCCGAACTGGCCGAGACCGACGGGGAGCGCGCGGCCATCGACCAGCGGCGTGCGGACGTAACCCGGCAAAGTACACAGGCCCTGAGCGTGCTGACCCGCCTGGTGGGAGAGGTGCGTACCCCTCCCCCCGTTTCACCCATTCCTCCCCCCGCTGCGGAAACCGGCGAGACCGTGTTCCACGCCGTGCGCGTGGCCCAGGCAGTCGTACAGGCTGCCGAGGCCGGCGTGTCGGTACGCGAGCGCGAATTCGACCCGATCTACAGCGTCAGCCTCAGCTATATGAACCGCGAAGGCGCCCCAGGCATGCGCGCAGATGACATGGTCAGCGCGCAGCTGATGGTATCGGTGCCGCTCTGGTCGCGCTGGAACCAGACCCCGCGGCTGGAGGCAGCCCGCATCAATACCGAAGCGTCCCGCCTGCGCCTCGCCGATGCGGCGCGTGTGTCTGCCGACGCGTTCCGCGCTGCCGCCGCCGATTACGCTGCCGCGACGCGGTCCATCGCGGCACTGGAAGCGCGCCACACGGCGCTGGACGCAGCCCTGGCCGCCGCCAGCAGGCGTTACGAGGCCGGGGATAGCAGCCTTCTGCCTCTCATAAATACACGTATCACCCAGACGGAGCTGCGCATCCGTCTTCTGGAACAGCGTCTGGCCGCAGACCGCGCGGCGGCACGCATGCATGGCCTTGTGGCAGGTGAATTATGAAATCGCTGATGGCCCTTTTCGTCCTGGTAGTGGCGGCTATCAGCCTGTCCGCCCCGCCGGCCGCTATCGCGCAGGAGCAGCATTATACCTGCCCGATGCACCCGCACTATATCGCGTCCGATCCCGGCACCTGCCCGATCTGTGGCATGGATCTGGTCCCCATGGAGACCGGCGAGGCGGACGCTGATATGGCGGCAGAGGGCCATGAACGCATGACGGTGCGGGTTCCGGCCGAAACCATCCAGACCATGGGGGTGCGCATTGCACCGGCTGAAGAGGCCCTGTTTGGCCGGCAGATGCGCAGTTTCGCCGCCGTGACGCCGGATGAAAGGGCCAGGCATGCCGTGTCCAGCCGGGTGGCAGGCTGGATAGAAACCCTCGATATCCGTGCCGTGGGCGATCCCGTGGCGCCGGGCGACCGGCTCTTTACCCTCTACAGCCCTGAACTGGTTTCCGCCCAGCAGGACTATTTCGCCGCGCGCGCGGCGGGCGGAAGGCGGGCCGATGCTGCCGAACGCCGCCTGCGCTCCCTCGGCGTGCAGCCCGAGGTCATGGCGCGCCTGCGTACGCGCAGCGAAGCCCTGCACGCCATCCCGGTCTATGCGCAGGCGGCGGGCCGGGTGTCGGATATTGCCGTGGCCGAGGGACAGTATGCCGGACCCGGCGCGGCGATCATGACCGTGCAGGATTACAGCCAGGTCTGGCTGATAGTGTCGGTGTCCGAACAGGACCTGCCCTTCCTGCGTGAGGGTACACCGGCACAGGTAACGCTCCCTGCCCGGCCGGGGGAAACACTGTCCCTCGCCGTGGACTATATCTATCCGACCGTGGACACCCGCACGCGCACCGGCCAGGTGCGCCTGATCGTGCCCAACCCGGATGGCACGCTGCGGCCCGGCGCGTTTGCCGATGTGGTCTTCGAGGCAGATCAGACGCGGCGGCTCTCGGTTCCTTCCGAGGCCGTGCTGATGGACGGCACGGGATCGTGGATTGTCGTCTCGCTGGGCGAAGGGCGTTTCCAGCCGCGCCGTGCCGAAACCGGGCTGACGGCGGGCGGCCGCACCGAAATCCTCACCGGAGTGGATGCGGGCGAGATGGTGGTGGTTTCCGGCCAGTTCCTGATCGATTCCGAAAGCAGCCTGCGCGAATCCTTCCGGCGGCTGCAACATGCCGCCCTGCCCCTGGCGCTGGTCACGCTGTCACAGTCCGAACAGGCAGTGGTCGACCATGTCGTTGATGCCGCCCTCTACCTGCACGAGGCTCTGGTGGACGGTTTCGACATCCAGCCGGGATTTCTCGATCCGGCGCTGGACGCGGCCCGCCATATCGAGGAGCGCTGGGCGCAGACACCACTGGCAGCCGTGATGGAAGCCGCGCGCCCGCCGCTTCAGGCGGCGCAACAGTCACGCACTGAAAGCGGGTTGCAGGACGCACTTGCAAGCCTGGTAGGTGCGCTGGACCCGTGGCTGATGGAGGGCCGGCCGGAGCATTACCGCGAGGCCGGGCTGGTCTACCTCACCGATGAAGAGAGCGGCCGCAGCTGGCTGCAACTGGGCACCGCACCCCGCAACCCGTATGGCGCCGGGCCTGTGCAGGCCACGCCATGGCCTGACCTGTCCCACCGGCGTGCGGAAGCCGAAGACGCCCGTTCGCGCGAGACGCCGGAAAGGCCGGATGCTGGCCATGTCCACTGAACACGAACTGCACGACCCTTCGCGCAGCTGGGTGGCGCGCCTGATCGCCTGGTCGGTAAACAACCGGATTCTGGTGCTGATCGGGGCTGTGGCACTGCTGGCCGCCGGGCTGCGCGCCGTCGACAACATCCCGCTCGACGCGATACCGGACATGTCGGACACCCAGGTGATCATCCGCACCGATTTCCCGGGCCAGAGCCCGCAAGTGGTGGAGGATCTTGTCACCTATCCGCTGGCCTCCGCGCTGCTGGGCCAGCCACGGACCCGCGATGTGCGCGGCTTTTCGATGTTCGGCTCGTCCTTCATCTATGTCGTGTTCGAAGACGGCGTGGACCAGTACTGGGCCCGGGCCCGTGTGGTCGAGGCGCTTTCACGGATTCAGGGGCAGTTGCCCGAGGCGGCCACCCCGCAGATCGGACCGGACGCCACCGGTGTGGGCTGGGTCTACCAGTATGCGCTGGTGGACCGCTCAGGGACACACGATCTGGCCGATCTGCGCGCCTTGCAGGACTGGTTCCTGCGATTTGAGCTGGCCGCCCTGCCCGGCGTTGCCGAAGTGGCATCGGTGGGCGGTTTCCAGCGCGAATACCAGGTACTGGTCAATCCGAACCGGCTGCGCGCCTACGATATACCCTTAAGCCGCGTGATCGAGGCGGTACGGGCCTCCTCCATGGAGACGAGCGGACGTATCGTCGAACAGGCCGAGACGGAATTCTTCGTGCGCTCGCACGGCTATGTCTCCCGGCGGGACGAGCTGGAACAGGTCGTCATACTGGCCAGGGAGGGTACGCCGGTCCTGCTAGGCGATGTCGGGCGCGTCGTGGAGGGTCCGGCCCTCAGGCGGGGCGTCGCGGAACTGAACGGCGAAGGCGAAGTTGTTGCCGGGATCGTCGTGATGCGCGCCAGCGAGAATGCGCTGACCGTCATTCAGGGGGTGCGCGAGCGCCTTGATGAACTCCAGGCTGGCCTTCCGGCCGGTGTGGAGATCGTTTCCGTCTATGACCGGGCGCCCCTTATCGAAGGCGCGGTCCGCTATCTGCGCCACAAACTCATTGAGGAAGGTATCGCTGTCGCCCTGGTGGTGCTGATCTTCCTCCTGCATGTACGCTCGGCCTTCGTCGCGGTCATCACCCTCCCCTTGGGCGTGCTGGCGGCGTTCATCGTCATGCAGATGCAGGGCGTCACCGCCAATATCATGTCGCTGGGGGGCATCGCGATCGCCATCGGGGCCATGGTGGACGCCTCCATAGTGATGGTCGAGAACGCCAACCGGCGGCTGGCGGAACTGCCGCCGGATGCGAGCCGGGCCGAACGCGATGCGGCGCGCCTGAAAGCCGCGCAGGAAGTCGGGCCCGGCCTGTTCTTCTCCCTCCTGATCATCACCGTGTCTTTCCTGCCGGTCTTTGCCCTTACCGGTCAGAGCTACCGGCTCTTCTCGCCGCTCGCCTACACCAAGACCTACGCCATGGCGTTCGCCGCGGCTCTGTCGGTCACGCTGGTGCCGGTATTGCTGATGATGCTGGTGCGCGGGCGCATACGGCGCGAGATGGCCAATCCGCTGAACCGCATCCTTGCGGCGGCCTACCGTCCCGCGCTGGCCATGGCGCTGAAATGGAAATGGATCACCCTGTCGGCGACCGTGCTGATGCTGGCCAGTTCTGCCATCCCGCTGATGCGCCTTGGCGGCGAATTCATGCCGCCCCTTTATGAGGGCGATCTGCTCTACATGCCGACCACCCTGCCCGGCGTGTCGATCTCGCGGGCGCGTGAAATCACCGCGCAGACCAACCGGCTCATCATGACCGTTCCCGAGGTCGAGCTTGCCTTCGGCAAGGCGGGGCGCGCAGACACCGCCACCGATCCCGCCCCCGTCTCCATGATCGAGACATGGATACGCCTGCGGCCGCGCTCGCAATGGCGCGAAGGCCTCACGCCGGAAGCGCTGATCGCGGAACTGAACGAGCGGGTGCAACTGCCCGGGCTGGTCAATTCCTGGGGCTATCCGATCCGCATCCGCATGGACATGATCACAACCGGTATCCGCACCCCTGTGGGGGTGAAGATCACAGGGCCTGACCTTGCCACTATCGGCCGGATTGCTGGCGATGTGGAGGATGTGGTGCGCACCGTGCCGGGAACCCGCTCGGCCTTTGCAGACCGCACCCAGGGCGGGCGTTATATCGAAATCCTGCCTGATCGCAGCGCGCTGGCCCGCCACGGGATCGATCTGGGTGGCTTCCAGATGGTCGTGCAGGCCGCGCTCGGGGGAATGCCAGTTACGGAAAGCGTGCAGGGCCGCGAGCGCTACACGATCATGGTGCGCTATGACCGGCCTTTCCGTGAAAACGTGCAGACCCTGCACGATGTCCTGATCGCCAACCCTCAAGGGGCTCATATTCCTCTGGGCGAACTGGCCTCGGTCCACATCGCAGACGGCCCACCCATGATCCGCTCGGAAAATGCGCGCCTGACAGGCTGGGTATTCGTCGATGTCGCCGGCCGGGACATGGCCGGTTATGTCGCCGAGGCCAGACGTGAGGTGGCGGCCGGGGTGGACCTGCCGCCGGGCTACGCCATCGGCTGGTCGGGACAGTTCGAACAGATGCTGCAAGCGCGCGAACGGCTGTCTTTCGCCATTCCCGCCGCCGTGCTGACCATTTTCGTGCTTCTGATGCTGCATTTCGGGCGGCTGGACCGGACGCTGATCGTCATGGCCTCCCTGCCCTTTGCATTGATCGGCGGATTGTGGTCGGTCTGGCTGGCTGGTTATCAGCTTTCGGTCGCCGTCGCCGTCGGATTTATTGCGCTGGGCGGTATCGCGGTGGAAACGGCTGTCGTGATGCTGATCTTCCTCGACCAGCAGGTGCGCGAGACACCGCCAAAGACCCGCGCCGCCCTGTTTGATGCAGTCATGAAAGGCGCCGTATTGCGCCTGCGTCCCAAGCTGATGACGGCGCTGACCATTTTCGCCGGCCTTGCGCCGATATTCCTCACCGACGGCCTCGGCGCGGACGTGATGCGCCGGATCGCCCTGCCTATGGTCGGCGGCATGGCCACCACGACGGTGCTGACCCTGATCGTGCTGCCGGTGATCTATTTCGTCTGGGAAGCCGCCCGGAGGCGGTTGCCCGTATCCGAGCCGGAGGACAGCCCGGCACCCCAACCTGCCTATGGAGAATCCCGATGACCCGACTGCAAATGCTCGCCATTCTTGCCGCGCCGCTGGCTCTGGGCACCGCTGCCTGCTCGCCGCAGGATACGCAGCCCCCTGCCGGTAACTATGAAAGCGCCCTGGCCGTTCATGACGATCATAACGGCCACGAGGGGATGCACCACGAAGGCATGGATCATGAGGAGATGGACCATGCAGGCATGACGGCCGACGCTGCGCTGGAAGCCAGTGCGGCAGGTGTCCTCAATGCGGTCGATATCGAGGCAGGCTCGGTCAATCTGACCCACCCTCCCATGCCGGAAATCGGCTGGCCTGCAATGACGATGGACCTGCCGGTTACCCGCCAGGTTGATCTTTCCGCGTTCGAAGTAGGCCAGGAAGTGCGTTTTACCGTGCGCCGGGGGCGGGACAACATGTTCCGCATCGTTGCCATGGAGCCCGCGCAGTAGGTTCAGGCGTCGGGGTTTTCCAGCCGTGCCTGCAGATGTTTGCGGGCACGGTAAACCCGCATTTCCACCGATTTGGGGCTGATGCCGAGTATCGCGGCCGTCTCCTGCTGGGAGTGCTGCTCGACCGCGGCCAGCACGAAAGCGGATCTCAGACCCTCGGGCAGCGCGCCGATTTCCGCTTCCAGCCGCGCCGCCTGCTGGCCTGTTCCCAGTTGCTCTTCGGGATCAGGCATGCCGGTATCGGCCCGGTTTGCGGCATGGTCGAGATCGCGCGCGTGATAGAAAAACTGCCGGACCTTCCTGCGGCGCGCGCGGTCCCGGCACTTGTTCAGCGTGATCTGGAACAGCCAGGTCGAAAACCGCCGTGACGGGTCGTACCGGGCAAGGTTTTTCCAGGCGGACACGAAGGCTTCCTGCACGACATCATAGGCTTCGTCCGGATCGCCGGTGTGCAGCCGGGCAAAGCGGTAGGCCGGCTCCTTGAGCCGGCGTATCAGGGCGGTGAAGGCCGGTTCGTCTCCCGCAGCCGAACGCGCCGCGAGGTCTTCGTCCGTCACGCCCCCCGTATCGGCATTACTCGGAGGCATCGGCCAGCGCGCGGACTATCTCGGCGTCGAAAATCTCAGCCTGCTCCGGGGTCAGTTCGGCGCGCAGTTCGAACACATGCCGGATGGTCGCTGCCTGCAAGGCACTCATGGCAACGTGAAAATCCTCAATGGCCGCACGCACGCGCGGGCTGTAGGCTTGGTCCTCGCGCATCGCCTCGGCCAGCGCGGCATTGGATGCGCGCATGGCCGCCTCCAGCTCGCTGCGCCGCACCGCATAACGGGCCTCGATCCGGTCAAGCGTTTCCTGTTGAGAAGGCGTCAGGTCCAGCGAGCCATGGATAATCGCGCTTACTGTGGCTACACGCTCGGCGGTTGCTCCACTGCCAAGCTCGTTGCCGATTACTACACCTGCCACTCCCGCGATGAAGGCGACAGCTGCGGTCAACGCTATCTGGCGAACGCGCATCATGCCCCTTTCCCTCCCAGAATGGTCGAGGGCGCGTTCGGAGCGTGAACCGAAAACACAGCAAAATCGTTGCCCTGCGTCACCGGGACGGACATCACGCCCATAGCAAGCCCGAGCGCGAGCGTGATGGCGCCAATGCCTGAATGCAGCGCAATCGCTGCCGGCGCGCCTGCAAATACAAACCCGCGAGGCCGCTGCGTCTCCTCAATGCGCTGCCAGACCCGTGCCTCCAGCCCGTCAAGCGGGCGGGCGGACGGCGCCTGGCGCAAGGTTTCGAGATCGCGGTCAAGATCTGTCATAGGTGATCTCCTTTGGCTGTTTTACGCGGCGGGTATACATTTCCCTCAATTCGAAGCCATGTCAGGGAAAACTTCCTGAAGCGCCCTGGCCCGGCTTCTTGCCTTTGGGAATGAACCCCTTCCGTTATTTCAAGACGTCGCCAGAAGCGATCATGATGTCAGTGTGCTTCCTCGCGGCATTGCGGAACGCTCCGGACACAGCTCTCGCCAGAGTGGCGCCCGCTGCCTCTTCCGCCGGGCATCGGCAGACCGTCTAAATCTCCACCCGCACCGATTTGACTAGCGCGAAAACGCTCTTGCCCGTTCCCAGCCTGAGCGCGCTGACGGACGACTGACTGATACAGGCGTTCAGCACCGTGCCGCTCAGGTCCAGCGTGACGGTAGCGAGCCCGCTATCCGTGTTTTCGGTCACCGCTTGCACGCGCGCAGGGAGGATATTGCGGATACTGGTCCCTGCCGGACGCACCAGGGCGATGGCTATATCCTGGGCGGCTATCAGGAGTCGCACCGGGCTGCCCGGTGGCGGGGACGCGGCCAGCACCGCCACAATATGCCCCGCGGGAGTGTCTATGGCGGCAAGGCCCTCGCCTGCGCTGTCCGCGCTCACATACCCGTCGAGCACGTTCAGCCGCTCGCCCGGTGAGGCATCACGGTACAGTTCGCCTGAAAGCGCGTGCGCGCTGCCTGCGGCACGGATCACCCCGCCCTCCAGCAGCACGATATGGTGAGACAGGCGCAGCACTTCAGCCGGATCGTGCGAGACATAAATGGCCGGTATCCTGCTCATGGCCACGACACGCTCCAGATAGGGCAGGATTTCGCGCTTGCGGGCGCGGTCGAGCGCGCTCAGCGGCTCGTCCAGCAGCAATAATTCAGGCCCGGACAGCAAGGTACGCGCCAGCGCCACGCGCTGGCGTTCCCCGCCCGACAGTTCGCGCACGCGCCGGGTGAGCAGTGCGGACAGGTCGAGCGCATCGATCAGTTCCTCACCTGGCACGCCCGGCACACGGGCGCGGCGGCGCGCAAAGTCGAGATTTCCGGCTACGTCAAGATGATCGAACAGGCGTCCGTCCTGAAAGAGAAAGCCCACCGGACGCTTCCAGGCGGGCAGGTTGGTGCCCTCTGCGCTGTCGAACCAGCTTGTCCCGCCAAAGCGGATAACGCCCTCGCGCGGTGTCTCGAACCCGGCGATCAGGCGCAGGAGCAAGCTCTTGCCCGCCCCGCTCGGCCCGAACACGGCGCTGACGCCGCGGGCAGGAAACCCGGTCTCGGCCTTCAGGCTGAACCCGCCAAGGTCCAGCCGGGCGTCAATATACAGCCCCTCACCCGACACGGATACGGTACCGCCTGTTCAGCGCGTAAACGCTCAGAAGCGTCACGAAGGAGAAGATGAGCAGGCCCGCCGAAAGGATATGGGCCTCCTGGTATCGCAGCGTTTCCACATGCTCGAACACGGCAATGGACAGGACGCGCGTGCGGCCGGGAATATTACCCCCGACCATCAGGATCACGCCGAATTCGCCAATCGTATGGGCGAAGGTCAGCACGCCGGCGGTGAGGAAACCCCGCGCCGACAGCGGCACCGCCACGGTGAAGAAGGCATCGAGCGGCCGCGCGCGCAGGCTGGCAGCAGCTTCCATCGCCCCGCGTCCCACCGCCTCGAACGCGCCCTGAAGGGGCTGCACCGCAAAGGGTAGCGAATAGACCAGCGAGGCCACGACTAGCCCGGAGAAGGAAAAGGTGAGGCTTTCTCCCGTCATGGTCACCCAGAAAGCCCCGATAGGCGCTTCAGGGTTCAGCATGAGCAGCAGGTAGAAGCCGAGCACGGTCGGCGGCAGCACCAGCGGCAGCGCCGTGACCGCCTCGATGACGGGCTTGAGCGCAGAGCGCGTATTTGCTAACCACCAGGCGAGCGGCGTCGCAAGCGCGAGCAGGATCACTGTGGTGACCAGCGCAAGCTGGATGGAGAGCCAGACCGGCGCAAGATCAGGCATCGGGCCAGCCATAGCCGCTGGAGAGGATGATGGCACGGGCGCGTTCGCTGGCCAGATAATCCATGAAGGCACGCGCGGCAGGGTTTGCCTCCGCCCGGCGAAGCAGGACCGCGTCCTGGCGGATCGGAGCGTGATACGTTTCCGGTACCTCCCAGCGCGAGCCGGGAGACGGATTGCGCGGACTGACCACCAGAGCGAGCGCCACCATGCCCATATCGGCTGCGCCGGACGCCGTCATGGCAAATACCTGGCCTGCATTGCTGCCCATCGCGACCCGTCCCGCCGGCAGGATTATCCCCAGCGCATCAAGCGTCTGGACAGCCGCCATGCCGTAAGGCGCGAGGTCAGGATTGGCGATAGCGATACGATGCCAGCCGTCACCGGCGATCAGCTCAACCATGTCGCCGGTGACGCGTTGCGGGTCCGGGCTCCACAGGGCGAGCCGCCCCAGCGCATAGGTCTGGGGCACACCAGAAGCGCGCCCTTCATCGGCCAGGCGCCGGGGCCGGGCTTCGTCGGCGGACAGGAACACGTCAAACGGCGCGCCATGCACGATCTGAGCGTAGATTTGCCCGCTGCCTCCGGCCGACAGCCCGGCCGAATATCCGGTCTGCGCCTCGAAATCGGCAATCAGGGCCTCAGCAGCGTCCAGAAAGCTCGACGCCACGGCCACCCGGAAATCGGGCTCGGCAGATCTGGGCCAGGCGAGCAGCGCAATAAGCGCAACAAGGCCGGCGAATAGCGCCGCCCCCACCGGCCATCCCGGCCGCTGCGCCCATACATCCTTCATACCCTGCGCTCCGGCAAGCTGCTGGCCATTTCCGGCCGCCTGCAAGGCTTACACTATTCGAAGACAGGAAACAGGATATCGTTCTCAATTGCGATATGCTCTTCTAGATCGGTACAGAGCTTTTCCAGCCCCTGATAGAGCGCCCGCCAGGTGCCGCAGGCGCCAGCCGGCGCATGAAAGGCACCCGTCAATGCCTTCAGTTCGCCCAGCATGGCGTCATGCTCTTCATGGTCTAGACGCATCTGGGTAATCGGACCGGACAGCCGCCCAAAGAGGCCCTGACGCATCATCGGAAAGAGTATCAGCTCCTCCCGCTTCATGTGCGCCTCCAGTTCACCATGCATTTTCTTCAGCCGATATGCGATATTGTCGGGTAGGTTGGGGTGCCCTGCGTGTGCCTCCTCAACCCGCATTGCGAGGCGGATCAACTCCGGAAACTCGCGCCGGTGGGTCTCGTGATAACGGGTAAGTATATGATCGATCAGGGCGCGCGGCTCCCGCTTCGGGTCGAGGGTTTCGGGAAGGCTGGCAATAACACTCATATCAGGCTCCATGAGTAACCAGTTGAACGCGGGAGGGGCATTCGCCGCGCGCCATCGCCACGCCGTATTGCAGGCTGGCGGCGATACGCTGGGCGCGGTCGATGAATTGCTCGGCGGCGGCCTCAGGACAGGTCTTGCGGGCGACCATGTCGAACAGGGCCAGCCACCGCTTGAAATGCGCCGCCGTGACAGGAAGCGGTGCATGTACGGCCATGGGCCGACCGCTATAGCGGCCTGTGCGCAGCATGACGGACGACCAGAAATCACACATGCGCTCGATATGGGTGTCCCAGTCCTCAATGTGATCGGCGAAGACCGGCGCCAGCACCGGATCGGCCCGCACACAGGTGTAAAACGACCCCACCAGCCGGGTGATCATGGCTTCATCAACCGCTTCGGAAGGGGGCGGCCCGGACGGGCTGTACGGCGATCCGTGCTGAGGGAGGGGCATGACGGCCTCCTTATAAGGGGCATATTATATGCGCATTATATCGATTGTAATATGCATATCAAATGCTATTTTGGAATTCCGCTGACAGGGAAGGCTTTTTCGATGCGCCTGACCGCATTTACCGATTTCGGGCTGCGTGCACTGATGCGCCTGGCGGGTGAGCCCGAGCGGCTTTTCACCACCGAGGAGATTGCTGCCGAGTACGCCATCTCACGCCATCACCTTGTGAAAGTGGTCCGCGATCTGGCGGCTGCCGGATTTATCGAAACCCGGCGGGGCACCGGAGGCGGTTTTCGTCTCGCCCGTCCCGCCAATGAAATCAGCCTGGGAGAAGTAGTGCGCGCGTTGGAATCGCGCGCGGCTCTGGTGGAGTGTTTCCGGCCCGACGGTGGCCAATGCGCGCTCAGCCCCGATTGCCGTCTGAAAGGGCATCTGGCGCGCGCGGGCGACGCGTTCCTTCGCAGTCTGGACGCGATACCGCTATCTGATTGCGCCGTGACATCCATTCCGTGCCGATTGAAAACGGCGGTGCCCGCATGACCGGATGGACCCAATTCGCTCTGGCCTATGCGGTCTTCCTGCTGGCCCACATGATCCCGGCCCGCCCTGCCCTACGCCGCCGTCTTGCAGGCTGGCTGGGAGAAAGGGCCTATCTCGCCGTCTATTCACTTGTCTCCATACTGATTCTCATATGGCTATTCGCCGCCGCTGCGGGCGCGCCGCGCCTTGTCCTCTGGTATGCACCGGGCTGGAGCTACGCTGCGCTGCCCCTGGTGATGCTGGCCGCCTGCCTGCTGGTCAGCTCTGGTGCATTTGCGCGCAATCCGTTCTCGATTGCCGGACGGGCAGACGGGTTCGACCCTGAGCGGCCGGGGATAGCCGGGCTCACGCGCCACCCTGTCCTGTGGGCCTTCGCCCTGTGGGCCGGCTTCCATGTCATCGTTACCGGCACGCTCGCCCACACTTTGCTGTTTGGTGGCTTTGCGGCATTTGCGCTGGCCGGGATGTTGGCGCTGGACCAACGCGCAAAGCGTCTGGCCGGTGACGACTGGCCGCATCTGTCAAGGCGAACATCCCTGCTGCCATTGGGGGCATTGATCCGGGCCAAATGGCGCCCGGACTGGCGAGTGGACAGGATGGAGATGGCAGGCGCGTCGGTCAGACTGCTGGCAGGCCTTTGCCTCTACGCCCTGCTAGCAGGGCTGCATGCACCCGTCTTCGGAGTGAACCCGTTCACGCGCCTGACAGGGCTACTGCCATGATGGCTCTGCTGGTCCGCCCGCTATGGCTATTCCTGGGCGTGGTGAGTTCCGGGCTGGGGCTTGCAGGCACCGTCTTGCCATTACTGCCGACCACGCCGTTTGCACTGCTGGCGGCGTTCTGCTTCTCGCGGTCATCAGAGAGCTTGAAGAACTGGATAGAGACCCGCCCGGGCATCGCCCCCGTTCTCGCAGACTGGCGGGAAGGCGGCGCGATCCGCCGATCCGTAAAACTTATGGCGCTGCTATCCATGCTCGCCTCAGCCCTGATTGCATGGCTCGCAGGAGTGCCCGTCTGGGCCTTGGCTACACAGGCGGGTGTCATGACATGTGCCGCTGCCTTCATACTGAGCCGCCCGACCCGGCGGCGGCATTCCACAACAAGATCCGCACCATACGCGCCTGAAGGACGCCTGATGCCATGACCCGCCGTGAAACCCTTCTGCGCTTCGCTGAAACACGCACGCCGCGCTATACCAGCTATCCCACGGTCCCGCATTTCCACACGGGTGTGGGCCCGGCGGACCAGGCGCGCTGGCTATCCGCTCTGGATCCCGCCGAGCCGGTTTCGCTCTACATCCACATCCCCTATTGCCGACAGCTATGCTGGTATTGTGGCTGCAATACGCGCGCGACCACACAGGACGGCCCGATCATCGCCTATATGGAGCGTTTGCTGGCCGAGCTCACACTTGTAGCTGACAGGCTGCCCAGTCGGATGCGTATCTCCCATTTCGCTATGGGGGGCGGCACGCCGGCCATATTGTCACCCCAGCAGATCGACGGGCTGATGGAGGCCGTGCGCGCACGCTTCGATTTTCTTCCCGAAGCCGAGCTGGCCATCGAGATCGACCCGCGTCATTTCACCCGCGCCGATGCGGACGGGCTTTCCCGCAACGGTTTCACGCGCGCCTCGACTGGCGTGCAGAGCTTCGACCCGGCCGTGCAGGCAGCAATCAACCGCATCCAGCCGTGGGAATTGGTTGCCATCACCTTCGACAGGTTGCGCGAGGCGGGAGTACCCGCCATCAATATCGACCTGCTCTATGGCCTGCCCCGGCAAAACATTGCCAGCGCCATCGCCAGCGCCGAAGCCGCCGCCGAGCTGGAACCGGACCGTCTGGCCGTGTTCGGCTATGCCCATGTGCCGCACATGAAGGCGCACCAGCGCCTCATCAACGAAGCCGAATTGCCGGGCGCAGGTGCACGTCTGGACCAGGCCGACGCCATAGAGACAGTCCTCACCGATTATGGCTACCGCATGATCGGGATCGACCATTACGCGCGGCCCTGGGACCCGATGGCGGCAGCCCTCAATGCCGGCACGCTGCGCCGGAATCTTCAGGGCTATACCACCGACCCGGCACAAACCCTGATCGGGCTTGGCGCATCGGCCATCGGGGCGTCGCCGCAGGGTTATGTGCAAAATGCCAGCGATGTGCGCAGCTGGGGCGCAGCGGTGGAAGCCGGTATCCTGCCCGTGGCGCGCGGCATTGCGCTGACGGATGATGATCGGGTGCGCCGCACCATCATCGAACAGCTCATGACCTATCTTACCGCCGATCCGGCGGCCATTGCGCGCCGGGAAGGCATGCCGGTGCCAGAGATCGATCTGCAAGCGCTCGAGACGGCCGGCATTCTCACGCGCACCGGGACCGCGATCCGGATCAATCCCGCTTATCGCCCGCTGGCGCGGCTGGCAGCCGCTGCGTTCGACGCTCATCTGCCGCGCAGTACAGCGCGTCACTCCGTGTCGGTCTAGCCGCAAGGGCTAGTAGATCGGCGGGGCATGCCAGGGCTCGCGAGCCAGCTCTGCCATGTCGCTAGGCAGGACCGGCTTGTACGGGGCGTTGAAGTCAAAGGGCGCATCGCCTTCGCTCCACACATTCACATGCCGGCCGCCGACGAACCGGATCAACATCACACAGCCCCAGCGCGTCCCGAACGGCCCGTGAGGGATGCCGGGCGGGCGCCAGAAATACGCGCCGGGCGCCATGGTGCCGTGCGGGCCGGTCAGCTGCCCATTGATCATGTAGCACTCTTCCACGACCGGGTGATGCTCCTGCGGCCCCTTGCTGCCGGGCGGCTCGGAATGGGGCAGGACCATGGACAGGAAGGTGCGCTCTCCGGTCTGCGGATCAAGGCGCAGATCCTTCCGGCTTATCCCCAGATGGGCTAGCCGGGAGTCGTTAAGTGTCATGTCCCAGGGCGTATGCAGAGCGTCCACGCGCGTAACCGGCAGGGTGTTCCCCTCTCCTGCATGAACAACCGGCTCGCGGTCCAGAAAGGTCAGCGCCACCGCCCCTTGCGGCGCGCTCATGGACCACCGCGTCGTTCCGGCAGGAACATGGCCGTACACATCATGGCTGAAGGTATCGCCATTGAGCTCGATCATGCCATCAAGGACATAGAACTCCTCGGCTGCCTCGATATGCTCAGGCCCTTCGCGGCGCCATCCGGGCGGATAGCGGATCAGGATCGAGCAGGCGCCGTCATCAGGGTCGCGACTGAGAAACTTGAACTCGGCGTCCGGACGCGCCAGCCTTGGTCCGATGCGCTTCCAGGGCAGTACCTGAGCCTGGATAAACTCTATATGCGGACGGTTCAACAAGGCGCGGCTCCCGACAGAAGCGTCACCATGTCCTCCACGACGTGTGCGCGCATGGTCTCGCGCTCCAGATAGGGGTTCATGAAGACACAGCGCAGCACGGTCAGCCCGTCAGCATCGAAATCGCCGCCCCACTGTTCCACATGGCGCGTTATCTGCCCGGCATGGCTGCTCAGGGGAAAGTGCGTCTTGGACAGGGTGAAGCGCCCGCCCTGCACGGACGCCTCGTAAAGCGCCTCGCTGCCGGCATTCACGACGCTTAAGGGTTCACCTGTACGCGCCACTGTGAAACAGGCGATATTGGTATCGCACGGATCCAAAAGACGTAGATCAGGACAGGCTTTCATGGCGGCGTGCATGATCGCACGCCGGGCCTCAACAGCGTTTTCCAGTATGCGGCCGAAACCGTCCGGCGTGAAACCGATGGTTGTGCCCGTCATCCATACCGCTGCAGCGCCGGCCGATGTACGCGAGCCTTCCAGCGTGGCACTCCATAGATCATCGCTGACATGGGCGCGCTCCAGATAGGGCGCCGCAAAGCTGGACACGGCATAGCGCTGTGCATCGCGTACCAGGAACGCCCCGCAGGCATAGGGTGTATACCCCAGTTTGTGGGGGTCGATAGTGATGGAATCTACCCGCCTGATGGCCGCCAGCGCACTTGCCGCCACGTCAGACAGGGCCGTCGCCCCGGCGCCGAGCGTGGACGCGAAAAAGCCGCCATAAGCCGCATCGACATGATGCCAGATGCGCCAGCCGCGCTCCCTCCGCCAGCGCTCCATCAGGTCACAGACACCGTCCACGGGATCGAAATTGCCGGTCTCGGTCGCCCCGGCTACCGAGACGGCAGCAAGTACCGGGCGGCCCTGCGCAGTGGCCTTCTCCACCTCGTGCTCCAGCGCTTTCAGGCACAGGCGCCCCTGCGCATCGAGTCCGACACCGCGGAAGGCCTCTTCGCCGAGGCCGAACACATTGGCCGCCTTGCGCCAGGAAAAATGCTTGTTCTCCGGCACCATCACGACCGGGCCGAGATATTCCCGGCCCGAAGCGCGCGAAATCCTGCGAAAGGTGTCCGCCGGATTACCCGCCACCGCGCTCGCTGCGCGCAGGGCGTCTTCAGGCGGAGCATGGCGCTCGCGAAGGGTATGATAGCGCGGCCAGCCCATATGGGCGGCGGCAAATACGTCCAGCCGTTCGCCTTGCGTCTCGGCCAGCCATAAGGCCAGCGAGAGCCAGTGGTCGAGACGGAAGCGTGCACGCCACACCGCTTCAAAGTTAGCAATGGTTCCGCACGAGGTCATGTGTCCGCGCGCGTGAGCCGGATCGAACCCTATCATGCGCGCCAGCATGGCAATCGCCTCAGCCTCGATCTGGGTGCCGACACGCGACACTTCCTTGGAGGTGTTGTTCGGATTGTGCAGGGTCGCCAGCACATGGCCCAGCAGGGCTGGCATGCTGGCATCCGACACCATGTGCCCGGCATAATGGGGCGAGAAGGTCGCGGTCTCTCCACTCAGCCGTCTGGCAAGCGTCTGCAGGGCGGCATCAATCTGTTCATGCTGGTCATCGGGCAGCTGCCCGTCAGGCCAGACAGAAGGGTCCCCCGCACCAGCGTCGCGCCGCCAGGCACTCCACGTGTCAAGCGAGCGCGCCAGCGCATCCCGCAGCCAGGCGGCGTGTTCGGCACGCGGCCCCGGAAACCAGCCTGCGCTGTCTATGCCATGGGCGGGCAGATCGCGTGTACCAAGGGTCATGACACCTTCCGGTCAGCTGCAGCCAGTAGCACCTGGGCTTCGGCCAGTTCCTCCGGCGTGTTGATGTTGAAGAATGGATCGGGCGCTTGTGTCCATATGACATGGCGCACCCCTGCCCTCGCCGCGAGCGCTTTCAGGCTGAAATTGCCAGCAAAGGCCTGCTCGGCAATCAGGCCGCTGACAGGGCCGCGCCACAGCGTGCACACCGGATGAGGCCTGCCCTGGCTTTGCGCCATGGCACACACCGGTCCGCGCTCGCCAACCAGAGCAGCGCCCAGCCTGCCTGGCAGATCATCAGGCAGGAAGGGCATGTCCACCGGCACGGTCAGCAGATCCCGGCCTTCTGCTTCCGCCCGCAGAAGCGCCGGATACAGCCCGGCTAGCGGACCTTCCAGCACGACACCCGGCGGGCTCGCATCACATATCTCTTCCGAGCCTCCGAGACCGCCCTGCCCGGCCTGCCGCACCAGTTCCCAGAGCGGAGCACGCCATCGGCTCACGCGGTCCTTCACATGGTCGGCGAGCGGCCTGCCCGCCAGCAGGCGTGACGGCTTGTTGCCGCCAATGCGTGTGCCCAGTCCGCCAGCAAATACCGCAATGGCAAAGGTGTGGTTCATGCGGTACCGCCAACCAGCGCGCGGGCCTGCTTTGCCCCGTTAACGGGGTCACACACCTCGCGCAGAAGTCCGTCATGGAGCGAATAGATCAGCCCGTGCAACGCAAGCGGACGCCGCCGCCGCCAGACATCCGCGACCAGAGGGCTGCTGGCAAGTGAACGTATCTGCGCCGCAACGACAAGCTCACACAGACGGTTTGCCCGAGCCTGTGTACTGGTGATCAGTGCAAGTTCCGCATCATGGCGCGCTGCCTCATCGCGAGCCGGCGATAGCCAGTGTGCCAGTGGACCAACATCACCAGAATCTCCCGCAGATAGTTGGCCTATCGACGCACACCCGTAATGCCCGCAGACAACGATCCGGCTAACCTGAATGTTTCTCAGCGCCATATCGAGTACCGCCACGCAGGCAAGATCAACCGGATTGATCAGCGCGCCTGGGGTGCGCAAGACGGCAAAAGACCCTGGGTCCTTTCCGGTAAGGGCGGCCGGTGACAGTGGGCTGTCTGTCGCGGTGAGCCATAGCGTGTCAGCCTGACGGCCCTGGGCTGACAGGCCGTCCTCGTGCGGGTGCTTTTGCCTCCAGTCCGTGAAAATCTCCAGATTGGCCTCAAGAAGGTCCTCAATCATGGCAGGCTCCCTTCGGCAACTGGCACGCCCAAAGCCTTCAGCTTGATGCCCCGGCGGGCCGCCATCCTATGACTCAGACCGTCCAGATCCGCCTGCTCCAATCGTATCCGGGCAATCGGCAAGACGACCGCATTTTCAATGGCAAGGTGGTGGCGCAGATCGTGAGAATAGGCCCTCAACGTACGGCCAAAACTCACATCCCCGGAAGGCGGGTGGCCTCTCTCCAAGGCCTTCTGAAGGCCTTCGCAGACAATATGTGCGTTGGCTTCTTCACGGACATGATCTGCGGCGAGCGCGCCCAGGACCTGCTC
The DNA here is from genome assembly GCF_041429775.1 of Glycocaulis abyssi. Taxonomy (NCBI): domain Bacteria; kingdom Pseudomonadati; phylum Pseudomonadota; class Alphaproteobacteria; order Maricaulales; family Maricaulaceae; genus Glycocaulis; species Glycocaulis abyssi. Next base: position 29,765 of record NZ_CP163422.1, read on the forward strand.
GATCTCGTCCTCCGGCAGACAACGCCGCCTTAGAAGCGGAAACAGATCTTCTTCCTCATCTATATGATGCATTTTCAAGTCGGTCTCGAGATAGTCGAGAACGCTGGCAATCAGCGCGGCATGGAACGTTGGCACACGTGAGAGAGTCTGCAGCCCATCGCAAAGCTGACGCTGCCGGTGATGCTCGGCGAATATCCAGTTCAGCGGCTCCCGCAACAGATCGACCGGCATCGGTTCGATGACAGGCAGGCGTGTCAAAGCGTCATTGTCACGTGTCATGACCGGACTTCCACTTCTACACGGGCACGCTAAAAGGCCCGCTCCAACGTCACCCAGAACTTCTCACGGTCTGCGAACCGGGAGCCGCGCCCGTCAAAAAGCGCAGCCTTCAGCTCCATGTCCCAGCCTTGCCACAGCCCCGTGCGGACCATGGCGTCAAACTCCCGTCCGAACCACCCGGCACCGCCGCCGCCACGGAACTCGTGCGCGGTCAGGGCAAGCTGCGCGCGGCGTTCTCCCGGCGCAGGCAGTGTCCAGCGGGCCTGCAATGAGTAATCTTCCAGCCCTTCCGGCGGTGTGGTGAGGAACACATCAGCCCATCCCTGAAAGGCGTGCAGGGTCGCGAGCGGCGTCTGGAAGGCCGTCGCGCAATCACCGCGCAACTGCTCATAGCGGACCTGATAGGAAGCGCCGGACCGGGCCGCAGTCAGGCTGGCACGGTAATACTGGTGCGAGAACTGCGCCGGGTTCGGGCCGTGCGGGGTCTGTTCAGCGGCTTCGAGCGTATACTGACCGGCCCACTCGCCGGTCATCGGCCACTCACCGTCCAGCCGTCCGCCCAGCGTGCGTGAGGACATCCCGGGCGCATTCGCAAAGTCGAACCAGTGCCCATAAGCCGTTAAGCGCCCGAGCGGCGTTGCTGCTGCCGCCTGAAGCAGATGGCTGTCAGAACGCAGCCGGCCTGCCGGGCTACTCGGGCCGAATACTCGGTACACATTGTCTATGTAGGTGTAGCTCGCCGAGAGCCCTTCCTGCGGGGCAAATTGCACCCGCACGGCATCATAGGTCTGCTCATTCTGGCGGAAACCGACATTACCGATATGGCGCGCATCATCGACGATAATGCGTTGGCGGCCCAGCGTGACGCTCAACGAGGGTCGCGCATTCCAGCGCAACTGCAGCCGGTTGAGCTCCACAGCTTCAGGATCAGAAATGATCGGGCGATCCGCCGGTCCGCTGATCGTGTCGTTGTAATCTCGGATCAGCGCCCCAACGGCCTCGCCTTCGACAAGAAACTCCAGCGAGGGGTTGACCGGCACCTGCCAGCCAAGGCGCAGCCGCGCTGTCAGCCCGTCAGCATCGCGGGCGAGACTATCCTGGGCGACATGCTCGTAGCGCAACCGGACATGCCCGTGCCATGTACCCGGCAGCGGAGATTGCGGCGCTTCCGCTCCTGACATTGTCAGCGCAAGGGCCAGCCCCATGATCATGGGCCGGACTTTCTGATGAGCGTTACAGCCGGTCGGGCCGGTTTCAGTGACCGGCGCAAGATAACGCGGACACTGCCCAGCACGGGATCGTCACTGTCCTGTGCCGCCGAAATCAGCGTGCTCCATGCGCTATCATCCGCCTCACGCACGAAAGCACTGGACGCCCGTTGAACCAGACCAGCCACGCCGTCGTCGGAGGCAGCATCCTTCACCGCAGCAAGCAACTCCGGATCGGTGCCCGCCAGCCAGCTTTCGATACGTTCTGACAGCTCCGGCCCGGCGGACATGAGCGTGCCGAGCGATATCGCAGGTGCGCCCACCTCACCCTCTTCGGACAGCGAGATAGCGATGCCCTCATGTGCAGAGGCCGCCATCAGACGTTCAGCGTATTCCGCAGCCCCCAAAGCCCAGGAGCGCGCATCAATGCGCATGCGGATCGCCTCGCGCACGTGCTCATAGGGCAGAAGCGCTCCCCCCGCCCGCTGGTCCAGTCTGAGGACGTGCCAGCCATAGGCAGAGCGCACCGGCTTCGGCGCAATGCCCCCGGGCTCCAGCGCGGCCAAAGCGGCTTCGACCTCGCGCACCAGATCGCCGGTCTCCATCTGTCCCAGCACGCCGCCCGACTTGCCTGACGGGCAGTCTGAACGGGTCAGGGCCAGATCCTCAAACCGGCGCCCGGCGTTGAGATCGGCGAGGGTCTGGCGGGCGGAGTTCAGAGCCTGCTCGTCGGCGTCCCCCTCCAGAGGCTCCGCTTCGTGAATGCATATCGAACTCGAATTCTTAATCCCAGCAAGGTGTTAGCTCAGCGCCTAAGATGGATTAAAACGTTCGGGAAGGATTTGGATTTCGGCGCTATCCCAAAATCTCCGGATGCGCTGTGAGGGTCGGAATGGTCCGCAGAATGACACTTATCCCTATCTCGGTGGCCTAGCTCGAAGAACGCCTACTCAGAAGCTGGTTCGAGGCTTGAACAACGCATTTTGCGTTGACCGCCAGTGGCGGTGATACTCGCCATCATGGATGAAGCACAAGGAAAGCGCTGGCTCCTGACCTGCCCTCAGGGATGCCGGAAGCCCCGTGCATGGGGCCCGGTCCGCGACCCGTTCCAGGCGTCGGCCGTTGAGGCCATTGCACGCACGAAACGCTGTCCAGCCTGCCAGGCCCCGCTGGACGTGCGCCCCAACACGGATACCCCCAGGCCTTCCTTGACGTGGGCGCTCTTGGGGTGGTTTCAGTCGGTTCGCCCGAACCGATAGATTTCGGTGCAGGCGGGGCGGATCAATTCAGGGGGCAGTCATGAGACATCTTTGGGCGGCGGCATGCGGAGCGCTCCTGCTGACGGCATGTGGCCAGGACGGAGCCCGGGCGCCGGAACGCGCCTCGGACACTTTACGGGTCGCGGCCTGGAACATCGAACATCTCACCGCTGAGACCGGGGCGGGCTGCGCGCCGCGCGACGAGGCCGCGCTCGACTTGGTGGCGGACTATATCGCGGCGGTCGACGCCGATGTCTGGCTGCTTCAGGAGATCGATGGAGAGGCCGCGCTCGAGCGCGTGTTCGGCGAGGGCTGGAGCTTCCATGTCGAGGAGCGTGAGGCGGTGGGCGAGTACCCGCTCTGCCGCGGCCGGGACAACGGCAGCCGACTGCGGGCCCAGAACACGGCGGTCGCTGTGCGCGACGGCGTCGCGCACAGCCGCATCCCCGATCTGGACGCGCTCGATGTAGCAGGCGCGGGGCGGATGCGCCATGGCGTCGCCGTCACGGTGTTCGACAATGAGCCGATCGACCTCATGAGCCTGCATCTCGCGTCGGGCTGCCATGAGGGCGAGGAGTCCAATGTCTGTCCGACACTGTTCAGCCAGATCGAGGTTCTGGAAGGCTGGATCGACACGCGGAGCGCTATGGGCCGCGCGGTCATCGTTGGGGGCGATTTCAACCGGCGCCTCGAACTGGACGCGGATCTGGTCTGGAGCGAGCTCAATGACGGCGATCCTTACCCGCTGCATGTCGCGGGTCCGGGGATCCGACCCCAATGCGATCCGCGCTATGGCGAATTCATCGACTTCCTCATACTCAATAACCACGCTCAGGGCCGCAAGATCCAGGGATCCTTCCACGAGACCACTTATGGCCGCGGCGACCGGCCCTCCGACCACTGTCCGATTCTGATTGATCTGCGGCGCTGACGCTTCGGGGCAGGCCAGCGGCCCGCCCCGTGCCCTATCAAGCCCTGCGCCGGACGGTCTCTGGCTCTACCGGCCCAAGCGCTGCCTCGGTCAGCATATGGATCGCGCCCAACAGGCTCTCCAGATGAGACCGGTTTTCGACCTCCAGCAGGCGGTCGAGGATCGCCCAGCGGACAGGGTCATTCGCCCTGTCATCCAAAAACGCGCCAGCGCTGAACGCAGCGGGAGATTTCAGCTTCATCAGAGCGCGGATGCCGCGCAGGGCGGCGACGGAGACCTCACACCGCACGGCATACCCCTGCCCCTGCCCGTAACTGACCGGTCCGCCCAAGGTCTCGATCGGCACACCGATTTCCTTAAAGTAGGCCATGAAGGTTTCATCGACGGACGCGACCACCGCGGTGGCACCGAAATGGAGGCCGAATTCCGCGAGTGCGGCGAACATCAGCGCGCGACAGACTTTGTCGGTCTTCGGATCAAAGCCCGGCCCCGCGATCCAGCGCGACACCTCCCATATCCCCGCGCCGCGGGCGCGCTCCCGGTCGCTCAGGAAGTCGCCGAGCGTGGTTTCGAAGAGGTGAGGCTTCCAGGTCGGCAGCAGGCGGGCGGAGCCGAGGACTTCGCCGATATCGCCCAAGAGCAGCAGATAGAAGGTGTCAGGCGTATCGAATTCGTCGCGCTCGAGTTCTTCGCCCGTATCGATCTCCGACCAGCCGAGCCGGTCGATGAAGACCTCCCGGCGCTGGCGATGCATCTGTTCGAGCTGTACCCCGTAAAGTCCGCGATTGGCTGGTGTCACGATGTGAACGCGCATGGGTCATCCCCTTAAGGTTGCTGAACCCGTTCACTCCAGCAGCCTGCGCGATTCTCCGAACGCCGGGATTTCCCTTCATCAAATTTGTATATGGCCGAGACGGATGGCCTCGACACAGAGCTGGGCCGTGGTCTTCACGTTGAGCCGGATCCGCGCCGCAGCGAGATACTGCTCCACGGTCTTGTCAGCCAGCCCCAGACGATCGGCGGTTGCACGCTGGGTGTAGCCGCTCGCGATGAACGCTACGATGTCCCTCTGCCTCGGGGTCAGGCCGCCCCTGCCCTCGATGGTGCGCCGCCTGAGGGTTTTGGTCATCCCGGCATAATAAAGCGACATCACATGGAGCGCCGTGCGCACGGCCGGGCTGTCATCGATGTCGCGGCCCGACACGGTCACCAGGCCGAAGGACCCATCGAGCGAGCGCAGCGGGGTGACGACGCCGTCACGTCCTCCATAGGACTCGGCGTCTTCGAAGAACTCATGCTGGCTTTGAGTGAGCCTCGCCGACGCCTGCACGTCTTTCCAGGTGAACGGCGCCGGGTGGCGGGTGGCCCGGTGCACGGTCGGATCGAGAGCCCCATAGCCTTGACCGAAATAGCGGCTCTGCCAGCGGGGATCCCAGACGCCGGTGAGCGCGTCTTCGACGGGCCGCCCTCCGGGTCCCGTAATGGCGACATGGATGAAGTGATCGTACCCGTACGGAGCGATGCGGCTGCGGAAGGCGGCGTTGAGGGAGGCCATGTCGCGATGGCTCTCGATGCGCTGGAGGAAGGAGAAAGCCTCCGATCCGATATCTGCGTGCCTGACCCCGTCCATCCGACGCCTCCGGATTGGGATGATCCTCAATTTGACGGGTAATCTGCCTTGATTCTGAACCTAGGATTTCACTTTCAATACGATACTATCCACACGGCACTTTCTCTGGGTCGGGCTGGACATCATGCGACCAATGACCGATGGGGGCCGGCAGGTCATGGCCGAAACGGCGCTGCTCGGCGGCCGGATACGGCTGTATCGACAGATGCGGGGCTGCTCTCAGATCGAGCTGGCCAGTGCGGTGTCGATCAGGTTTGCGGAGCTGACCGCTTTCGAGCGGGGGCGCGCGCGGATATGCGCGGCGCTGCTCAACCGGATCGCGCTCTTTCTTGAGGTTCCGATCCAGTCCTTCTACGCCGATCTGCCAGATCAGCAGCTCCCGATCTGCTCGGGACGGCGTTGACGACGGAAACCCGGACGTGTCCGCCGTGTCCGTTGAGCACTGTCGATGATGGGATGCGGCGCGCCGGAGACCGCCGGGAGCGCCAGGGCCAGCCGCCCCCTGATTCCGAAAGACCGCTGTACCGCCCGCTCGCATTTCTGAGGCTTGAACGCGCGGATGCGGTCAGATTGCCGCACTCTGCTTCTTTTCCATTTTGGCAGGTGCTAGGATGAGCCGTGGTCGTTTTGACGACGCCGTCATTCTGGTGACGCATGAGCCGTGTCCGATCGAACATTCGAAGCGCAGCCCATGCCCTCCTGGCCGGGCTGTGGCTCATCGTGTCGGTTTCTGCATCTGCGTATGCGATCGTGGAGACGCCGCACGGCGATCTTGAAAGCCATGCGCACGCTTCCGACCACACCCACGATCTCGACGGCTGCGAGAGCCATGCGCCCTGCAAGACGGCGCCATGCCATGTTCATTGGCTGGCAGGATCCGCGCCGGTCTCCGTTTTTTCTCCGCGTTACGCCGCGCCCGCAGCCGGGCGGCTGTCCGACACCTATGCCAGCCGGGGCGATCCGCCCGGCCTGAAGCCTCCGATGATCTGACCTGCCACCGCCGTTCCCACTTCGCGCGGGGACGTCCTGACAGGTTGGAACCGGAGTTTTCTCATGATCACGACATGGCTGCGCAGCGGGCTTCTGGCCGCCGCGCTGGCCGGGGGCGCGGCGCAGGCCGCCCCCGGACTTTGCGACGGCGTATCCGTCGCGGCGGCCGCCCCCGTGGCGGGCGCGCCGCTGACGCTGGACGCCGCGTTGCGGGCGGTGGATGCCGCCTCGCCCGAGCTCAGGGCGTCGGCGCTGGAAACCTTGGCTCTGCGCGCCGAGGCGCGTCAGGCCGGGCGTCTGGCCAATCCCGAGATCGAGGTCGATCTTGAAGAGTTCGATGGCGCGGGCTTGCGGGCGTTCGGCGCCTCCGAGGCCACGGTGTCGATCGCCCAGCCCCTCCCTCTGGGCCGCCGTCTGGCGCGCGCCCGCGCAGCGGGAGAGGCCTGGGCGGACGCGAGCGCGGCAGACTGCGCGGCCCTGCGTCACGGCTTGCTGCTGGAGGCGGCGGGCCTGTTTCACGATCTTGCCGCCGCCGAGGCCCGCGCGTCGCTGGCCGGAGACGCCGCGGACTTGGCCGGAGAGGTCAGCGAAGCGGTGCGCCGCAGGATCGAGGAAGGCGGCGCGCCGCGCATTGATCTGGCGCCTGCGCAAGCCGAGCATGCCGCCGCCCGCGCCGACCTGGAAGCCGCCCGGGCCGAGGCTTCCGGGCTGAGGCTGGCGCTCGCCGCCCTGTGGGGCGAGGGAGAAGCTGAGTTCGGCCCCCTCCAGCCTGCAGAGGCGGACGCGGCCCTGCCGCCTGTCGAAGAGGCGGTGACGCGCATCCAGACCCACCCGGAGCTGGTCTCGGCCCGCGCGGCGGGACAGGCGCGCCGCGCAGAAACGGCGCTGGCCCGCGCCCAGGCTTACCCCGACATCACCGTCAGGCTGGGAATGCGCAGCTATCGCGACACCGACGACCGTGCGCTGATCGCGGGAGTGAGCGTGCCCCTGCCGCTCTTCGACCGCAATCAGGGCGGCCGGGAGGCGGCCCGCCTCCGGGCAGGCGCAGCGGAGGTTTCCGCCGCCGCGCTGGACCTCCGTTTGGCCGGACGGGTGCGCGCCGCCCATGCCCAGGCTGTCTCGGCCCGTACGCGCGCGCGTGTTCTGGCCGATGAGGCCGCGCCCGCGGCCCGGGACGGTTTCACCGCCGCTCAGGTAGCCTATCGCGAGGGCCGGTACGGCCTGACCCTGCTCCTGGACGCCCGGCGGCGTCTGATCGAGGCCGAGACCCGTCGGGTCGACGCCGAACGCGACGCGCGCGGAGCGCGCGACACGCTGCTCGCCCTGGGCGGCTATCCCCCTTTCACGCAGTCTGATGTTTCCGGAGGCCGCCCATGAGCGCCCGCATCCTCGTCGCCACGCCGCTTCTGGCCATGGCGCTCCTGTCCGCTTGCGCTCCTGGCGGGGCGGACCATGACGACGATCACGGTCACGAGCATGATCACGACCATGTCGAGATGGACGCCCAGGCCGCCCGCGATGCGGGCATACAGACGGTTCAGGCAAGCTTGTCTTCGCCCGCAGAGGTCATCGACCTGCCTGCCGAGATCCGCTTCGATCAGGATCGGGTGGCTCTGGTCGCCCCCCGCGTGAGCGGGGTCGTGCGCGCTCTGAACGCCTCCGAAGGCGACCGGGTGGAAGCCGGCGCCGTTCTGGCGGTTCTCGACAGCCGGGAACTGGCCGCGCTGGCTGGTGAACGGCGCAGCGCGGAGGCGGCCCTGGCACTGGCGGAGACGGCCTTCGCCCGCGAGCGGCGCCTGCTTGAGCAGGGAATCGCGTCCCAGGCCGAGCACGACGCCGCGCGCGAGGCCGAGCAGGCCGCCTCGGCCCGGCTGCGAAGCGCCGATGCCGGATTGCGCGCGGCGGGAGCGGACGGGCCGGATTCCGAACGGGGCGTGAACCGTCTGACGGCGCCGATTTCAGGCACGGTCATGCGTCGGGAGCTGGCGCTGGGCCAGTCGGTGGACGTGGGTGCGGGCCCGGCCTTCATGATCGCTGACGAAAATGCGCTGTGGGCGGACATCGCGGTTTATCCCGGACAGCTCGCGCACGTGCGCTCCGGGGCGCGGGTCACGCTTTTGCAAGACGATGGCGCGGCGCTGGCCGTGACGCGGATCGGGTTCATCGCGCCTCAGCTTTCAGAAACCTCCCGCACGGCCATTGCGCGGGCGCCGCTGGACAATGCGGACGGGCGTTTGCGGGCGGGTCAGTTCCTGACCGCGCGTGTGGAGACCGACCCGGTCGAGGAAGGGCTGTTCGTGCCGGCCCGGGCGGTTCAGCCCTATGAGGGAGGCTGGGCCGTCTTCACCCCCGACGATCACGGTTTCGACGCCCGCATGGTCGTCACCGGCCGCCGGGTGGGCGAGCATCTGGAGATCGTCTCCGGGCTGCAGCCGGGCGAGGCCTTCGTGACCGAGGGCGCCTTCACCCTGAGGGCCGAGCTGGAGAAGTCCGGCTTCGACGATGGCCACGCGCACTGAGGAGGATACTGCCATGAACTCGATCATGACTCGCGTGACGGGCGGGCGGCTGCTGGCCGTGCTGCTGATCCTCGCCGTGTCCGCAGGCGGCGCCTGGGCCTTCCGCAGCCTGCCCGTGGACGCGTTCCCCGACACCTCGCCGTCTCTGGTGCAGGTCTACACCATCGCCGACGGCCTGGCGCCCGAGGAGGTTGAGCTTTACATCACCGCGCCGCTCGAACGGGCGATGGCGGGTTTGCCGCGCGTGGCGGAGATGCGCTCCATCTCCAATTTCGGCCTGTCCATCGTGAACATTTATTTCGAGGACGGCACGGACATCTATTTCGCCCGACAGGTCGTTTCCGAACGTCTGGCGAGCGCCAGCGAGGAGATGGACGAGGGCTTCGGCGAGCCGCGCATGGGGCCGGTGTCCACCGGGCTGGGGATCGTCGTGTACTACAAGCTCGTCGACGAGAGCGGCGCGCGCAACCTGATCGAGATGCGCGAAATTCAGGACTGGCTGGTCAAGATCCCGCTCCAGAGCGTGGCGGGCGTGGCCGAGGTGCTCTCGCTGGGCGGCTATGAGAAGCAATACCAGATCATCGTCGAACCCCAGGCGCTGCTGCGCTACGGGCTGAATATCGGCGATGTGGAGCAGGCGATCCGTGACGGCAGCCGCACGGCGGGCGCGGACATCGTGGAAATCGACGCGGAGCAGTATTCGGTGCGGGCGGTGGGGCTGGCCCGCTCGCTCGAGGACCTGGGCGAGATCGTGCTGCGCTCCGAGGACGGCGCGCCCGTGCGCGTGCGGGACGTGGCGCGGCTGGAGATCGGCGGCGGCCCGCGTCAGGGCCTGGCCACCGCGGACGGCGAGGGCGAGGTGGTCGCCGGGCTGGTTCTGAAGCTTCATGGCGCGAACACCGCTGAAGTGGTCGACGCGATCCGCGACCGGTTCGAGCAGATCAACGCCGCCTTGCCCGAGGGGGTGACGGCCACCGCGTATTACGATCAAGGCGAGCTGGTCACCCAGGCGTCCGCGACCGTGGCCTCCGCGCTGTGGCAGGGGGCGCTTCTGGTCGCCATCGTCATCGTGGTCTTCCTGGGCGGCTGGCGGCCCAGCCTCGTCGTTGTTCTGTCCATACCCTTTTCCGCAGGGGTCGCCTTCATCGGGATGCGTCTTTTGGGCATGAGCGCGGATCTGATGTCGCTGGGGGGCGTGGCCATCGCCATCGGCATGATGGTCGACGGCGCCATCGTCATCGCCGAGAATGTCGACCGGACGCTCAAAGAGCGGCCCGGCGCCTCCCGCCGCGCGGCGGTCGCTGCGGCCGCGGCAGAAGTGGTCGGGCCGCTGGTGGCCGCGGTCAGCGTGGTGATCGTGGTCTTCCTGCCCATCTTCGCGCTGGACGGCCCGGCGGGGAAGACGTTCGGCCCGCTGGCGGCCGCCGCGGCCATGGCGATGGCCGGGTCGCTGGTCTACGCCGCGCTGGTCGCGCCAGCGCTGGCGGCCCTCGTGATGCGTCCGCCCCGCGACGGCCAGGGCCCCGGCGAGGGCGGCGGCCGGATTGGACGGATGGTGTCCCGCCCCGCGCGCCTGTTCGTGCGCCGCCGCTCTCTGGCGGTGGGGCTGGCCCTGGTCATGCTGGCGGCGGGCGCCGCCGTCCTGCCCCGGCTGGGGTCGGAATTCACGCCTGTGCTGGAAGAGGGTGACATCACCATCCGCGCGACCATGGCTCCCTCGATCTCCCTGACCGAAGCCGAGGCGGTCATCAGCCGCCTCGAGCGGCGCATACTGGAGGATTTTCCTGAAGTGGAACTGGCTGTCGCGCGTGTGGGCCGGGGCGAAATCGGCGCCCACGCCGATCCGGTCAACAACGCGGAAATCTTCCTGGGCCTGCGCCCCCGTTCCGAATGGCGCGGCGGCCTCAGCCCGGCGGACCTGCGTGCGCGCCTGTCGGAAGACCTGTCGGATTTCCCTGGCGTCATGGTCAATGTCAGTCAGCCGATCGCGATGGCGCTGGACGAACTGGTGACCGGCACGCGCGCCCAGCTGGCTGTGAAGATATACGGCCCGGATCCGGACGTTCTGCTGAGCGCTTCCGAACGCATGACCGCGATTCTGGGCGGCGTCCGCGGCGCGGCGGACGTTCAGGCCGACCAGATCACCGGCGCGCCTCAGCTGCGTATCGAGCTGGACCGCCGGGCCATGGCCCGGCACGGCCTTTCCATCGAGGACGCGCTGTCGCTGGTGGGCACGGCGGTCGGCGGGCAGCAGGCCGGGGCCGTGTTCGAAGGCGAACGGCGCTTCCCCGTCGTGCTGCGCTATCCGCAGACGCGGCGCTCCAGCCCCGAGGCGATCGGCGCGCTGACGCTGCGCGCGCCCTCCGGCGCGCTGGTCCGGCTCGACGAGATCGCCGTGATCGGCACAGAGGTCGGCCCGCGCCAGATCACCCGCGAGGATGGCGAGCGATTCATCGCGGTCCAGGCCAATGTCCGCGGTCGCGACATCGGCTCGTTCGTGCGTGACGGGCAGGCCGCCATCGACCGTGAGCTGGACCTGCCGGCAGGCTATCGCGTGGCGTGGGGCGGACAGTTCGAGCTTCAACAGCAGGCCAATCGCCGCTTCGCAGTGGTCATTCCTGTCACGCTCGGGATCGTGGCGCTGATCCTGCTGCTGGCGTTCGGCCGGGCGCGTTCGGCGTTGCTGATCCTGATGAACATCCCGCTGGCGCTGACCGGCGGGGCGCTCGCGCTGTGGGTCACCGGCCTGCCGGTATCGGTTCCAGCCACCGTGGGCTTCATCGCCCTGTTCGGTATCGCGCTGGGCAACGGGATGGTGCTGGTCAGTTTCCTGGACCGCTTCGCCCGGCAGGGCCGCGACCGCGACGCGCTGGCTGTCGAAGGCGCGTCTCTTCGTGCACGCGCGGTGCTGATGACGGCGCTGACAACGGCGCTGGGCCTGGCGCCGCTCCTGTTCGCGACCGGCGTCGGCGCGGAAGTGCAGCGGCCGCTCGCCGTCGTCGTGACAGGGGGGCTGGTCAGTTCGACTCTGCTGACGCTGCTGGTCCTTCCCGCCCTGCATCGCTGGTTTGCGCCTGGTCCGGACGCGCGATCAGACACGCTCGCCCCCGCGAAGGAGGCGCCGGCGTCATGACAGGGTCGGCGGCGCCTCCGGTGACCGGGCTGGCCGCTGCCGGCGGGATCGCCTTGGATCGGGAACAGGCTTTGGCCATGGTCAGCCTGGGGCCTGGATCGCTGGTCGCGTCGACCTCACCGGGTGGATCTGCACCTGGGACAGCCTGTGGCGCAGATCCCTGTCAGGGCTTCGCCTTCCGGGGACGTCCGCCTTTCCTCGAGGCGGCGGTGCGGGATGACGCTGCCGGCCTGGCAGCGCCTTGTCGAGCCGTCCTGCTGCCGGGGGCCGCTGCCTTTTTTCCTGCGGCTTGGAGGGAGGGCGTGGACTGACCTGGCGGCTGCGGCGTCGGCTTGCGGCCCAGTCCGCGCGCCTTGGCGACGGCGCTGCGCTCCTCGGAATAGGACGGCGCGATCATCGGATAGTCGGCGGGCAGACCATATTCGGCGCGATAGGTTGATGGCGTGAAGCCGTGCGCCGCGATATGCCGCTTGAGAGTCCTGTAGGGCTTGCCGTCAATCAGGGAGAGGAGGTGATCGCGGCTGGCGAGCGATTTGCGGACTGACACCGCGGGCTTGAGCGTCGGTCCGCGGTCTTCGGGTTCATCCCTGGACAGAGCGTCCAGCGTCGCATGGATATCACGGATGAGCGTCGGCAGATCGCCCGCCGGCACGGCATTGCTGCCCGCGAAGGCGCTGACGAGTTCCGTCGTCATAGAGACGATATTCTCGGTCGACGGCGTGGTCATGGAATAGCCCCCTCGAAAGTCCTTAAGAAAACAGCCGATGATCTCGCGGACCAACCTAGGGTCCAGACTCGATCATATCCAGAACGCGACGATGGCTGCGAGGGCTGCGGCTGAGAGGAAGTTGGCGGCGAGCTTGTCGTAGCGCGTGGCCACGCGGCGGAAGTCCTTGAGCCTGCAGAAGGCGTTCTCCACCAGGTGGCGGTCCCTGTACCGGCGGGCGTCCAGCCGGACTTTGCGCTTGCGGTTGGCGCGGCCGGGGATGACCGGCACGGCTCCAGCCTGGCGGATGGTGCTGCGCAGACCGTCCCCGTCATAGCCCTTGTCCGCGATGAGATACTTCACGCGCTCGGCGCGCGCCAGCAGGGCCGGAGCGACGGTGATGTCAGCCGCGTTGCCCGCGGTCAGGGTCAGCGCGAAGGGGCGGCCCACCACGTCGGTCAGCGCGTGCAGCTTGGTGGTCTGGCCGCCGCGCGACGGGCCGATGGCCTGATTTTTCGCCCCCCTTTTCCGCCATGGGCGGCGCGCTGAGCCTTGACGTAGGTGGAGTCGATCGCGGTGCTTTTCGTCACCGCCCCGCTGGCGGCCAGCGCCTCCAGAAGCCTGATCCAGAACCGGCGGCGGGACCAGCGGTTGAAGCGGTTGTAGATCGTCGTGGGCGGCCCGTATTCGGGCGGACAGTCGCACCACCGGCAGCCGGTCTTGAGCACGTGGATGATGCCTGAAATCACCCGGCGGTCGTCCACCCGGCGCGCGCCGGGCTGGTTGGTGGGCAGATGCGGCGCGATCGCCGCCCATTGCATGTCGCTCAGCCAGAACAGGCGGGCCATGATGTCCTCCGATCACCCCAGCAAAGCCATCGGAATCACGATTTGCCGTGCTCACGCAACACGCTGATTGGGTTCAGACCCTAAGAACGGCAAGACATCGCTCCCAGAAAATAGGGTGCGAACGCGCCCGAGACCTGGCGATGAAGGTCACCCTTCGCCCTTACTGAACCGGTACACGGGAATCCCCAGCCGCCGCGCCTTGTCGGCGAAATTCTCCTGGATGCCCGATCCGGGGAAGACGAGCGCCCCGATCGGCAGGGCGCCGAGCACCGCATCATTGCGCTTGAAGGGCGCGGATTTGCCGTGCCGGGCCCAGTCGGGCTTGAAGGCGATCTGGGGGACGCTCCGGGCATTCGCCCAGCAGGCGGCGGCTTTCTCCGAGCCCTTGGGCGAGCCGCCATGCAGCAGGACCATGTCAGGATATTTGGCGTGGACCTGATCGAGCCGGGCCCAGATGTCGCGGTGCTGGTCGGTGTCGCCCCCGGTGAAGGCGATCCGCGTGCCCGTGGGCATCATGACCGCGGCGTCCGCGCGGCGGCGCGCGGCGAGGAAATCGCGGCTGTCGACCATCGCCGCAGTGAGGTGGCGATGATTGACCTTCGACCCGGTGCGCGGTCTCCAGGCTGAGCCGGTGCGGCGCTCGAAGTGGAGCGCGGCCTCATCCCGCATGAGCTCGAAGGCGTCGCGGCGTTCGAGCAGGGTGCCGCCCTCGGCGATCAGGCGTTCCAGTTCGACCGAGCGTATCTCGCTGCCGTCCTGCTCGCGCTGGCTGGTTTTCTGGGCCTTCTCATTGTCGTCGAGCTCGCGCTCGATGCGGCCCGCGGCGCGGTGGAAGAGATTGACCGCCGACCAGAGGAGGCCTTCGAGGTCCGGTTCGAGGCGGGTGTCCTGCAGGGTGGCGGACAGGGCGTCGAAGATGTCGGCGACCGCGCCGGCGACTTCGTCGCCGCCCGGGAGCGGCCTTGGGTCGGGCTCGTCCGCGAACGGACGGTGGCCGTAGAGCTGGAGCTCCTGGAGCAGGTGCTCGGTGGGCGATGGCGGGTTCTGGGGTGCGTCGTGCGGGTTCATGGCGGGCTCCGTCGGCAGGGACCGCGACCATCGCGGCCTTCCTGGCGACCCGAGCCCACGGGCGGTCCGGACAGGCAGCCCGAGCAAAGCGAGGGCCCTGATGGCGGAGGCCGACTATTTTGCTTCGCGATGGAACGCGCTCCCGCTTCGGGAGCGCGCCGGAAAATAGTCGGCCGCAGCCATTGCCGGGCCGGGCCGGCTGTGGGCCGCTCGCCCGCTGGAAGGCCGTGGCGCGGACCTCTTCCGCCGCGCCCCGGCTCCCGCACGCGCGCCCTGCCCCGCCCCAGCTTGCAGACCGGCTCAGGCCCCTCCGAACCGCACCCGGTCTTCGCGGGCGAGCTGGCGCGCGAGCGCCGCGTTGAGGCGGCGAGCCCCTGAAGCGAGGAGATCGTCATTGAAGTCGCCGCGGGCGGGCCGCAGTGGACGCGCCTCGACACCGGCCTCGCGAGCTCGCTCGGCGAGGCGGGCGAACGCCCCCTCCCCGGCCGCGTCGGCGTCGAGGATGACATAGAGACGGCGCAGACCGGGCGGGAGCGCGAGGGCGCCGAGATGGGCGGCAGAGAGCGCCGCGACGGAGGGCAGGCCCGGCAGCGCCTCGCGAACGGAGAGGGCATTCTCGAGGCCCTCGCCTGCAGCCAGGACCTCGCCGGGACGACCGAACCGCACGCCGTGGCCGAGGAGCTGGCCCATCGCCTTGCGCGGCGGATCGAGCGGAGCCTTGGCCGCCCCGTCGCGGGCGAGCCAGGTCCGGTGCGCGCCGGTCTGGGCACCGGAGAGATCGGTCACCGAGGCGATCAGGGCGGGCCAGGTCTGACGCGGCGCGCCGTCGCCGGGCAGGACGGTGCAGCGCGGATGAAAGCGCAGCGCGGCGAGGTCATCGAGCCGGGTCAGGCGCCGCGCGCGCAGATAGGTCTCCGCGAGCGTGCCCCGGATCGGCCGGGCCGCGGCGAAGAGACGGCGCGCCGCGGTGGGGCTCACCACGGCGGGCTTCGGTCTGGCGCGCGGTGGCGAACCATCCACCGGCTCGGGTTCCGGGAGAGCGAGGAAGCGCCGGGCTTCGGCGAGGATGTCAGAAAACCGGCTGAGCCCGCGTGTCTCGCGGATGATGTCGAGTAGGTCGCCATGCTCGCCGGTGGCCGCGTCGGTCCATTTGCCGGCCGGGCCGCCGGGCGCGTCGGCGAGGCGCACGAACATAGAGCGGCCCGCCTCGCCGCGGGCGTCGCCGACGCGCCAGTACTGGCCGTCACGCCGGCCGTTGGGGAGATAGTGGCGGCAGACCGCCTCGGCCTGGCGGCCGAGGCGGCGGGCGAGATCGGCGGCGTCCGAGCGGCTCATTCCGCTGCGGCCCGCGCGGCGGGCGCAGCCGCGCTGAACGGGTCGACCTGTTTATGGATCGGCTGGGCGCGGCCCATCCAGGGCTCGGGCCTTATGCAGCGCACCCAGTCGGCGAAGCTGGGGATGAAGCCCAGATCCTCGGTGACGTGCTGTTCGCCGATCAGGCGGACGGGCACGACGCGGCCCGTGGAGATGGTGATCGCCGCGCCGAAGAAGCGTTCGAGCATGAAGATGCCTTCGGCGTGATGGCGCAGCGCCCGGTGCCGGAAATCGGCGGTGATCGCCTTGGACTCGTCGAACCATTGATGCAGGGCGAGATAATCCTCCGGCGCCCCGCCCCATCTGCGCACGGAGGAGAGCGCATGGTGATAGCAATGTCCCATGACCGGCCTCCTCAGAAATCGTGGTGGTGAGCGTCAACGCTGGTATAGCGCTCATTATAGTCCAGACGGATCGTCCCGGCGGCGACGTCGAAGACGAACGCGCCATAGGCCCCGTCATTGTCCTCCCAGCCGCCATGGGTCTGGGAGAGCGCGTTATAAGAAAGCGTCTCGACCGCCTCGGCGACGGTCATCTCCTGCTCGCGGATCTCTTCGTCATGGAAGCTGACCGATCGCAGTGTCAGGGGCGCCTCGGGCAAGGCGGCGGGCGTGTCGCCGGCATAGGCCTGGACGTCCTCGATCTGCCCGCTGTCGCCATAACCGTCAAAGGTGACGTCGATCCGGGTGATGCCCGCCGGCGCGAGCACGGCGAAGAGCGACGCCTTGTTGGCGGGCATCAGCGCGGCGGCGCGGGCTTCATAGGCTTTCATGCGCGCGACGATGTCGGCCATCGGCGATGGCGCGGGCGGCGGGTTGGACTGGGTCATGATGGAAACTCCCATGTGCGGTTGAGGTCATGAGCCGGGCGACCGCGCCCGGCTCACGCGCCAACCCGCGCGCCTTTGCCAGGAGAGACGCGCGGGGCCCCGCGGGAGATCAGGGATGGCGGGCCGCTATTCGGCGGCGACGGCCGGGGCGCCCTCCTCGTCTTCGGCCGGAGTCTCCTCCGCAGGCGGATCACCCTGCGTGCGCAGGGCGGCGGGCAACCAGCCCGTGCCCGCAAGCAGTTCCTCGGCGGCCTTGGCCATGGCGTCCTTCTTCAGCCCCTCGATGCGCGCGGCGGCCTCCTCGCCCGCGCCTTCGCGTACGGCCTCGAGGATGCGGGCCTTGGTGACCCGGCCGAGATAGCTCGCCACCGTGGGCGTCCAGCCCGCCTCGGCCATGTCGAGCCCGGTCACGCGGGCGAGACGGTCCGCCTCGCGCATCCGCCGCTCGAGCCCGGAGGCCGAGATCCCCGTGCCATAGGGGCTCGGGCGTTCGAACAGGGCGTTGACCCCGAAGCTCACGCAGTGAGCGAGGAGGGCCAGCCGGCTCGCCTCGTCCAGCCGGTCGAGCCAGTCCCAGACCGCGTCATCGCCCTCGGCCAGCGGGATGTCGGCCTTCCAGGCCTCGTCGCGCTCCTCGATCATCCGCGCCGGGAGGCTGTCGGCGAGCCCCTCGCCCTGGACGGGCAGATAGACCGGGCTCACCCGCGCCTCCAGCGCCGCGCCGGGCAGCGCGCGGCTGAAGCTGTCGAGCACGAGCTTGTGCAGGAGCGCGGTCATCGCGATGCGCGGATGGCCCGCGAGCGCATCGCGCAGGGCGAGCGTGCGGTGGGCGGTGAGCTCGATGGTGAGGCGCTCTGGCAGCGGCTTGCCGGTGTCATCCTCCTCCTCGGGCTCCTCGGCGGGCGCGCCGTCTCCGTCGATCGACACGGTGGTGACGACCTCCTCGTCAGCGGCATCGCCGACGGGCTCGGCCTCGTCGGCGGCGGGCTCGTCCTCGGGCCGAACATAGCCGCGATCGATCTGGAGCCGCCCGCTGGGGTCGATGCTGATGAAGGCCCCGGCGATGGCGATGTCGGCCGGATCGAACCGCATCGGGCGCTGATCGAAGGCTTCGAGCGCGGTTTCGATCTCGCCCAGCCGGTGGTCGACCTCCTCGGGATACTCATCGGCCTGGGCATGCTCGGCTTCGAGCCGGTCATACTCCTCGGCGAGCGCGGCGCGGGCCGCGACCTCGTCCTCGGTCAGATCGACGGGCTCGCCATCGATCTCCCGCAGGCTGAAGGTATGGCCATAGGGGAAGTTGATCTCGGTCTCGGTCCACTTCCAGCCTTCGGCGGCGATGGTTTCTGCGGCGGCCGCGAGCTTCTCGGCGACCAGGCGGCCCAGGAGCGCGGGGTCCTGCAGCCAGCCGCCATGGTCCTCCTCGAACAGATCGCGCAGGACGCGTCCGCCCGCCGCCTCATAGGCCTCGATGCCGATGAAGAGCGCCCGCCGGTCGCTGGCGCGAACGGCGGTTTCGGTCAGGAGGCGCCGGATCTGCTGAGGCGTCCTTGTATAGCTCGCCTGCACCGCCTCCCAGACCTGGCGCTGGCGGTCCTGGTCATCGGTGACGGTGAACGCCATCAGGTGTTCGAGCGTCATCGCGTCTTCGGCATAGGCGTCGAGCAGCTCGGGCGCGACGGCGGCGAGGCGCAGGCGCTGGCGCACGATCTGGGCCGGGACGAAGAAGGCGGCCGCGATCGCCTCTTCCGTCATGCCTTTGGCGCGCATCGCCTCGAAGGCGCGGTACTGGTCGAGCGGATGCAGCGGCGCGCGCTCGACATTCTCGGCCAGCGAGATTTCCTCGCTGAGCACTTCGCTGGCCGCATCGCCCACGACACAGGGGACGGGCGCGGACTTCGCGAGCCGCTTCTGCTTGACCAGCAGTTCGAGGGCGCGGAAGCGGCGCCCGCCGGCGGGCACCTCGTACTGGCCGGTCTCCGCTCCGGCCTCGTCGAGGAGCGGCCGGACATGCAGGCTCTGGATCAGGCCGCGCCGGGCGATGGAGGCGGCGAGCTCGTCGATCGAGACGCCCGCCTTCACCCGGCGGACATTGGTCTGGGCGAGGACGAGCCTGTTGAAGGGGATGTCGCGCGCGGGCGACAGGGTGATTTTCGTCTTGGCGTTGGCCATCGGTGGACACTCCGCGACGGGCGGCCGGAGTCTCTCTCCAGCCTCGCAACCCGTCACGACGACCGCCGCCGCCCTCGAACTCTGAGGGCGACGGCGGCGCCGCGAGGGCACAGCGGCAGAGGATCAGGCGGCCCGTTCGAGCAGCGTCTTCGCGCGCCCTTCCAGTTCGAGGCGGGCGTCCTGATGGGTCTGGCTGCGGGCGTGGGCGGTGATGCCCTGGACGAAGTCGAACACGGTCTCGGGCGGGCGGCCTTCCTCGGCGAGGACCGTGTCGATGATTTTCGCCGTAGCCGCCTTGGTGAAGCCGCGGCGACGCAGGAAGTCCTGGCGGCCCTCCTCATCGCGGGCGACAACGCGCTCGCGCGCGGCGCGGATGCCGTTCACGAAGGGCATGGGCGAGGAATTGGCGAAGCGCGTCAGCGCGGGCGCGGCCTCATGGGCGAACCGGCTGGCGGCGTATTTGGAGTGCCGGATGCGGATCTCCTGGAAGTCCTCCACGCCCCACAGATTGCGGTTCTGGCAGACGGCGCGCAGATAGAAGCTCGCGATCCCCAGCGTCTTCGCGCCGACTTCCGAGTTCCAGCAATAAAAGCCCCGGAAATAGAGGTCCGGCGAGCCGTCGGGCAGCGTGCCCGCTTCGATCGGATTGAGGTCATCGACCAGGAAGAGGAAGACGTCCCGGTCCGAGGCGTAGAGCGTGGTCGTGTCCTTGGTGACGTCGACGCGCGGGTTGTAGACGCCGTTCGACCAGTCCAGCACGCCGGGCACTTTCCAGCGGGTGTCGCCGGTGCCGTCGCCGGCGATGCGCCGCACGGCCGTGACGAGCTCATGATCGAAGATGCGGCCATAGTCGGGCCCGGTCACCGCGCGCAGCTCGGTGCGCCCGTCCGCGGTCTCGAGCGTCTTGATCTGCTCGGCGCGGTGGGCGGTGAGGCCGTATTGCAGATTGATGCCCGCGAGCGGGGCGGGCAGCTGGCGCATATAGGCGGCGGGCGCGCCGACCAGGCTCGCCAGCTGGCCGAAGCTCCAATGGGTGGGCGCGATGGGCGCGTCCGCGCCCGGCATCATCAGCGCGAGGTCTTCGGGATCATCCCGCTCGGCGAGCACGCGGATCTGGGCGCTTTCGACGATCCTTGTGCGGCTGGCCTCGGCGCGGCCGCGGACCGCGTCATGGAGATCGGACAGCGAGAGGTAGCGTTCATCGTCGGGCCGGCTGAACCATTCGGACGAGACGCGTCCGATCCGCTCGCCGCGGCTGACATCGACCTTGTAGCCGCCACCTGGAGGAGGCGATGGGGACGGGGCGAGAGGGGGCAGGATTTCTTGTCGGGGCATGGGACTTCTCCGCGACGGGCGGCCCGGAGCCCTCTCCCGGCCTCCAACCCGTCACCCCCTCCCCGCCCGCCTCTGCCTCTCTCACCCGCGGTGACGTCTCGCCGGACGCCGCACGCTGTCCCGCAGCGCATCAACCCGCACAAATTGCGGACCTACTCGATTTTACACTACCCAGCGTCGTCCGTTTGCGCTACCATTGGGTGTTTTCCGGTATACCGCAATTGAAGCGGCGGAGAGCATGAGCGGGCGAGATGCCAGACGCGGAAGAACGCGCGGGATCCTGCCTGATCTGACCTGATCCGTTTTCGCTGCGCCCACCTGACCTGCTGAATGGCGGGCGCGCGACGGCGCGTCACAGGGTGGTCCGCGGCCCTGGCCGGACTGACGGCATGACGCGAGACGCAGGCACTCCCCGTTCGAGACCGCCCGCACCGGGCGACGCCCCCGCGCTATCCCTCTGCGGAGGCGGTCATGACTGAGTACGGCCGCCCCTCCCCTCGTCCGGACTCGACGGGCGCGCCCGCTTCCGACTGGGAGACCTGCCTGAAGACCGGCGTCGCGCTCGCCCGCGCGGGCCGGGCCCATGACGCCCTGCCGCATCTGCGCCGCGCCCGGCTGATCCGTCCCCGGCATTTCGACACGCTGCAGGCGCTCGCCAGCGCCCAGCTGCGGGCGGGTCTGGCGGAGGAGGCGGACGGCACGTTCGGGGCGATCCTTCGCATCGATCCGCGCCATGTGGATGCCCGGCACGGCCGCGCCCTCGCCCAGAACGCGCTCGGCGACCGGGCGGCGGCGCTGGCGACCTTCCGGAAGCTGGTGGCGGGTGAGCCGAATGCCTGGCGCAGCTGGCAGTCGATCGCCGACATCACGCCGGACGAGGAGGAGCGGGTCGCCGCCGTGGACGAAGCCGCCGAGGCGCTCGAGCGATTGTGCGCCGGCGACCGCGCGGCGCCGGAACTCTATGCGGCCTGCGTGACCGCGCTGGTCGCAGCTCGCCGCGCGGAGGATGCGGCCACGTTCGCGCAAGACCGGTTCGGCCGGTTCCGAAGCGCGAGCGCTGCGCATGACAAGCTCGCGGGCGCGCTCTACCGGGCCGGCCGGTTCCGGGAGGCGGCGCTGCAGAAGGCTTCGGCGCTGGCAAGTCTTCCGGCGGCGGACATCCCGGCCGCGCCGCGCGCGAACCCGTTCGGGATTGCCACCGGTAACGACGCCCTCGCCTCCTTCGCCGCCATCCTGGAGGCGGCGGGGATCGATTACTTCCTGGCGGCCGGCACGGCGCTCGGCTTCCACCGCGAGGGCGGCCCGCTCGCCCACGACCGGGATCTCGATATCGGCGTGATCCGGCGCGCGGATGGCGGCCCGGATCTCGCTGGCCTCATCCGCGCCCATCCCGACCTCATCCTCGACCGCGGCGCGCGCCCGGGCGACCGGTACATCCCGCTCCATCACCAGGGCGCAGGCATCGACCTCTTCGCGCATGATCCGCAGGCGGACCAGCTGGTCTGCGGGTTCAGCGGGACGGATGGCGATGTCGCCTGGCGCTTCTCCGCGTTCCAGATCCGCCGCCGGACCTTCGGAAAAACCTCCTATCCCCTGCTCGACCCGGTCGAGCGGTATCTGACAGAGAGTTATGGCGATGGCTGGCGCACGCCCGATCACGGGTTCGCCTCCGCGATCAGCTCGCCCGCGCTCGACGGCGTCAGCCCCTGGGTGCGCGCCTTCTATGCGCTCGCCCGGGCGAAGTCGGCGCTGATGCGCGGCGACCGCGCCAAGGCCCGCGCTCTGCTCGCCCAGTCTCCCGTGCGCCTGCCCGGCATGGACCGGATCCTGCCGAAGCTCGCGCGCGCACGCCCCGACAAAGAAGAGGAGACCCGCTTCCGCTGACCGTCCGCCTACGGGCCAACCTCGTTGATTGCCGCCTCGTTCCGCCGCCCCTCACAGGCCGGACAGGCGGATCATATGCCAAGCCATAACCCACCGTATTTATTAGGCTATTCCTTTTGACTCCCCACCGCCCCAAGCGCAGGCTTCAGGTGCCGCCAGCGCGGCGGCGTCCCCCAGAAGGAAGGAGCATCATCATGAAACGCGAAGAGCAGACCCATCCGCAGGATGACAAATTCGAGCCGATCGAACTCGGATCGGTCTCGGAGGAAACGAAAGGTGGAATCTTCCCCGGAAGCGAAGTCGACCTGACGCAGAACTCGAGAGACTCGGCTTAGGGTCGAGACAAGGGAGGGCCCTGCAGGGCCCTCCCTTCTTCCTGGCGGGATTTTTTGAACCCCAATGCTAATAGCACTAGCTGGGATGCGCAATATGAGAGCGCCGTTGCATCTACCTGAGGGCGTTTATTTGCAAAGGCTTGGTGATGTATACATCTTCCTGGATGCCACCAGCGACCGCTACGTCACTTTGTCGAAAGATCAATCCAGGTGGTTTGAAGAGGTCCGCAACATGGATGCGACTTCATCCCTTTCGAATATCGCTGAGCAGTTTGCGAATAGGCTGGTAGAGAGAGGGCTGCTCTCGCAAGACGCCCAACAGGGAAAACCCCTGCGCGAATCCGATGTTCCGGCAACACAGTCCTCTGTGTACGATCCGGTCGCACTCGACGCGAGAGGCGTATCGGCGAGAGAGGTCGCGGCGATACTGCATGCGGTTGCCTCAAGTTGGTGGCTGTGCCACCGGCACCGTTCAAACGTCGAAGCGATACTGCGGGCGGTCTAGGTCCTGTTGACGAAGTGGATTCCCAACCTGCCCGAAGCGTGATTCAAGACTGGTTTTTGGGAGGCGGTCTTGGTTCGCGGTTTGATGACGGACGAGGAGTGGGCGTTTTTCGAGCCCTTCGTGGTGGCGACCGGGGGCAAGCGGGGCCGCCCGCCTTCGGATCACCGCCGGGTGCTGGACGGGGTGTTCTGGATCGCGCGCACCGGCGTGCCCTGGCGTGATCTTCACGAGCATTTCGGTCCGTGGACGCGGGTCTACCGTCAGTTCCGCCGCTGGACGCTGTCGGGCGTGTGGGAGCTGATGCTGGAGGCGCTGGGCGAGAGCGGGGCTGTGCCCGACACCTTGCAGATGGTCGATTCCACCATCGTTCGCGCGCACCATCAGGCTGCGGGCGCTAAAGGGGGACTCAAAAACAGGGTTTCGGGCGCTCTAAAGGTGGCTTCACGACCAAGATACACCTGCGCACCAACGCCGAGGGCCTGCCCATTGAGCTGCTCCCCAGAATTCGGACGCTGACGTAAGCTACAATTTGGGTTCTGCTGATCTTCGACGACGAGGAGATCGCAGATGTCGAAACGCAAGCAGCATTCGCCGGAGTTCAAGGCCAAGGTGGCGCTTGAAGCGTTGAAGGGCGAACAGACCGCGGCCGAGCTGGCGAGCCGGTTCGGGGTCCACCCCACGATGATCCACCAGTGGAAGCGCGCTCTTCTGGAGGGCGCTTCGGGCGTGTTCGAGCGGGGATCGCGGCGCAAGCCGGAGGTGGACGAGGCCCAGCTCCAGGCGCTGCACGCCAAGATCGGCGAGCTGGCGGTCGCCAACGATTTTTTGTCCAGAAAGCTCAAGCCCTGGGGCGGGACGTGAGGCGCGCGATGATCGAGCCTGATCATCCGGCGCTGTCGATCGGTCGCCAGTGCGGCCTGCTGTCGATCGCGCGGTCCTCGTTCTATTACACGCCCGAGGGCGAGAGCGATGCGAACCTGGCGCTGATGCGTCGGATCGACGAGCAGTTCCTGGAGACGCCGTTCTATGGCGTGCGCCAGATGTGCTGGCATCTGCGCAATGAGGGGCATGGCGTGAACGTCAAGCGCGTGCGCCGGCTGATGCGGCTCATGGGCCTGATGCCGATCTACCAGAAGCCGGACACCAGCAAGCCGGCCAAGGGGCACAAGACGTATCCGTATCTCCTGCGCGGCCTGCGCGTGGATCGGCCCGACCAGGTCTGGTGCGCGGACATCACCTATCTGCCGATGCGGCGCGGCTTCCTGTACCTGGTCGCGATCATGGACTGGCATACCCGCAAGGTGCTCGCCTGGCGCATCTCCAACACGCTGGAGGCCCGGTTCTGCGTGGAGGCGCTGACCGAGGCGATCTGTCGGTTCGGGCCGCCGCAGATCATGAACACCGACCAGGGCAGCCAGTTCACGGCGTTCGCCTGGACCGACACACTCAGGCGGGCCGGCGTGCGCATCTCCATGGACGGCAAGGGGCGCTGCATCGACAACATCTTCATCGAACGGCTATGGCGGTCGCTGAAGTATGAATGCGTCTACCTGCATGCCTGGGAGACCGGCTCGCAGGCCAAGGCCGGCGTCGGCCGCTGGATCCGCTTCTACAATCACCAGCGGCCACACACCGCTCATGGCGGGCGGCCGCCCGCCATGATCTACTGGCGCGAGCGCCAGCCCAATCAACCCAGTCAGCAGGAGCTCAGAGTAGCTTAAAACGTCCCCGAAACTGTCCAAACATCGGGGAGCAGCTCAGGTCTTGAAAGTCCTGACGCACCGAAATTACGCCGCTGTGGCGCTCTTGCCCTGGAAGCAGGCTGAAGAACGCCGGATCAGGGAGCACAACAGATGGCGTCCTGGGTGGGAAAATGTCGATGTCAGGCCGATCAGCGAGACTGAGAGCGTCGCGATCATAATATTCGTAGGTGGCGAGAAGATTCCCGCTGCCCCATGCGCGGCCTAGCGTTTGGCTCAGCCGGATCTCACGCATGTCACCGCTGGTCACATTGCCGTAACGCAACGACGTCTCCGCACCGTCGAAATCGTCTCGCAGGATGAAGTTCACGACGCCCGCAATGGCGTCGCCGCCGTAAATAGACGAAGCGCCGTCTGTCAGCAGATCAATTCTTTCAATCGCGGAAACCGGTATGAGGGACAGATCGACGAAATCACCAATTTGCGACGACGGGGCTACACGGTTCCCGTTGAGCAGCACAAGCGTGCCGCGCGAGCCAAGGCCGCGTAAATTGGCGCTACTGCCTGCCGTATTATTCTGACCAGAATTTGAATCATTAGGTAGCGTGACCGGGACAAATTCGGAGGAGCCTCCGCCGAATAATTGCGGAATCGTACGAAGGAACTGTTCTGTGGAGGCGAGACCCGATTCGAAAATCTCCTCGCGGGTAAACATCTGGAAAGGCGAGCTCTCCGGCGCGATCCCGCGGATGCTCGTGCCGGTGACGGTGATCGTTTCGATCCGCCGACTGTCGGTCTCCGGGTCGGGCTCGCCCGATACTTCCCGCCCCCTGCCCCGTCCGGGTTCCGGTGTCTGGACCGGATCGGCGCCCGTCTGCCGGCGGACGATCAGATTGCCGTTGGGGCCTTGGGTGAATTCCAGCCCGGTGCCCTGGAGGAGGAGGCCGAGCGCCGCCTCGGGCTCGTAGGTGCCAGTCAGGCGCGGGGCGGTCAGGCCGGAGACTGTGCCTTCAGAAAACAGGATAGCGCGGCCGGATTGCTGGCTGAAGGCGCGCAGGGCGTCGCCGAGCGGGGCGGCTTCGATGGTGAACTCGGCCGGCTCGAGCGCCAGCGTGTCGGCCGGCATGGCCATTGCGGTGATGATGGCAGCCGCGCAGAGCAGCCCCTGCCTGAATGACGTCCTGACGCCCATAGTCTCCCCTCCAGTGTCGTGTGCCTGGTTCCTGATGATGAGGCCGCGGCAGGCTCCCCCGGCGCGCAGCTCCCTCCTCAACCGGGCACTCCGGAAAGCGGGCAAAAAATTCTGAAAGCGGTCTGGCAATGTTCGGCGCGGCCTCCTGACCCGCCCTCCCCGGTCCGCGTTTCCCACGACACGTCCTCCGCGCCCCGGTCCTCGGGCGCACCCGTCCGCCTGCAGACGACCCGATGCCTTCCCCCGCGCGCATCGCGCGCCCTCTGGCCCCCTATCCGGCGCCGGTCTCCCGTCGCGGCGGGCTCAGCCCCCGCGCGGCGGCGCGATGAGGATGGTGTCGGCGGTCCGCACGGTGCGGATCGGCAGGTAGAGTTCGAGGGTTTCGACGAAGCCGTCGGGATCGCCGGTCGGGAAGGCGCCGCTCAGGCGCTCGGCGGCGAGTTCGGGATCGGTGACGCGTAGCTTGATGGCGGAGTAGCGGTTCAGCTCGCGCACGGCCTCGGCGAGGGTGACGTCGGTGAACTGCACGAAGCCGGAGCGCCAGCTCGTCAGGGCGGTGGAGTCAACCGCCGCGATCTCGGGCGCGGCGCTAGCCGCCAGCCGCGCCTGCTGGCCGGGCGCCAGCGGGACGGCCTCGCCGGTGACCTGCGGGCCGCGCCAGGGGGCGAGCCAGCCCTCGCGGGCGGGCGCGACGCTCACCCCGCCTTCCAGCAGGGTGATGGTGGTTTCAGCCGGGCGGAGCCAGATGTCGAATTCGGTGCCCGTCGCGGTGGTCAGGGTCTCCCCGGCGAGGACCTGGAAGGGCCGCGCATCGGACGGCGCGACCTCGAAATAGACCTGCCCGCCGGTCTGGCGCACGAGGCGCCGGTCCCGGGCATAGGCGACCTCGACAGCTGAGTTGGTGTTCAGGGTGAGGCGGCTGCCATCGGCCAGCTCGACCGTGCGCTGCTCTCCGAGCGCGGTCGTGTAGATCTCGCCCGCCGGCCGCAGCTGGCCCGCCGCCAGAACGGACACGCCGAGCGCCACGACCAGGCAGGCCGCCAGCGCGCCCGCGATCCAGGCGACGCGCCCGCCCCGCCCCCGCGGCGGCGCGGCGGCCGCGATGTCCTGTCCAGTAACAGAACCGGGCACGGCGCCGGCATCCGGGCCGGTGTCATTGGCGGGCGCCGCGGCGGCGGACGGCCTGAGCGCGCCGAGGCCGCGCTCGACGGCGCGGAAGGCTTCGGCATTGGCCGGATCGGCCTCCCATGCGAGGAAGGCGTCCCAGGTCTCGAGCGTGACATCGTCGCGGCGCAGCTCGGCATACCAGCGCCCGGCCGCGTCGATCCGGTCGTCCTCGTCTCGGGGCTGATCTGTCATACGCCTCAACATTCCTGGCCGCCTTCAGTCCCGGATCCGGCGCTTGAGCTGCCGGGCCAGGGTCGCGACCGCCTGGGCCAGATTGTATTTCACCGAGGAGGGTGAAATGCCCAGCTGGTCGGCGATCTCGTCATAGGTCAATCCATCGAGCCGGTGGAGATGCAGGATGCGGCGGCGCCGCGGCTTCATCCCCCCGACGATCTCATCAACCAGCGAGACGAGCTCGCGGTCGATCACATTCTGCTCAGCGTTCGGCGCGCCAGTTTCGGGCAGCACGTCCTGGACCGATCCGATATCCACGGAGCGCCGCGCCGCGCGCGAGCGCGCCGCCGCGGCGAGATTGGCGGATTTGTTGCGGATGGCGGTGAAGAGCAGCTTGCGCAGCTCGTCCGCCGGCTTGTCGGGATAGGCGCGCCCGATATCGAGGAAAGCGTCCTGCACGATGTCCTGGGCGTCGCTCTCCGACCCGGTGCGGATCGCGGCGAAGCGCAGGAAGTGCGCATACTGATCGCGGTAGAGCGCCGCCAGCGGGCGGTCATCGCCGTCCGGCGCGGCCCCGGCCGCCCTGCCCTCGCCCGGCCCCGACGGCGCGTCCGGCCGGCTGAGGCGGGCGCCGGCGGCCGGGCGCATGTCCGCGGCCGCGCCTGCATCGGGCGCGCCGGCTTCGCCTGTCCTGAACGCCCCGCTCACGTCTGGCCGCCTCTCGCTGAGCCCCGTGCCGGTCCGGCGCTGCCGCCGGACACGCCCCATTCTGGCGGGCCGGGACGGGCCGCGGTCAAGGAAATTCAGGGTCGGGCGGGCTCCGGCGTGTCCGATTGCGACTTCAGGGCGCCGCGCGGAGCGGCCACTCGCCTCAGACGGATGCGCCTGCCTCCGGGCACGCTGCGGGCCGTCCCGCCTGCCCGCGCGAGATCGCTCAGTCGCTCGAGCCGGGCTTCCCGGCCTGGCTCTTCTCGAACCCCGCACGGCCGCGGGCCCGCCGCTCGGCCAGCGCGCTCATGCGCGCCTGGATCGCCGCCTCGTCCGGCGTTTTCGGATCGAAGGGTGCCGGATGCCAGTCGCGCATCTGGCGATGCTCGGGAGGGGCGGGATCACCGATCGCTTCGAGAAACACTGCAAAGCCGGGCGGCCCGCCGACATCCTCGGGCGGCGCGCGTCCTGCCCCGTCCACATAGCGCGGCCAGGCCGCGCCCGGATCGGCCTCGAAGACGGTTTCCACGGTGAGGCTGAACTGCCAGTCATCTCCGAAATCATAGGCATAGGCGAGCCGGGTGACGCCCCGGTCGATAAAGGCGCCGAGCCGCGCGGCGCGCGCCGACCAGATCCGCGCGTCGGGCGCAGCGTCCGCCTCGGCGGCCAGCCGGTAGCGGTCCTGGCCGATCCGGACTTCGAACAGGTGCCGGTCCTCGAAAGGCATGGCGGCCTGAATGGCGTCGTGCAGGCCTTTCAGGGTCGATGTCAGGGGCAGCTCGAGCCGCCGCCAGATGCGCGGCCGGACATCGTCGAGTTCGAGTCTGATGCGGGCGATGCGGGCGGGTTTGGCCATGGCCTCTCTCATACAGGAGGAGCCTTCATCAGCCATCCCCGATGCAAGTCCCGCGTTGTTGGAGAGAGTTCGAAATCAGCTCGTCGGCCGACCGTATGGGCCCGGATGGTCGTGGCGGGAGTAAACTTCGATTTTCGCGCCGCCATGCAGAAGGACTTTCATGAAGGCATTGAGGCTCAACTCCTCCGTGGTGATAATCACCTTTTCTCCCTCGCGCCTAGCACCGAACTCGTAGAGCAGTTCTTCGGTATCCCCGTAATCGAGCGACAGATTAGCTCGCGTGAGCAAGTCCAATACTCTGTCAGAAAATCGGGTGGAAACTTTACCCGCTTCGAGAAGGCCATCGGCTTCATCTGCTTGAGCCACCTCGGCCACCTCATTGAGAAGCTGTAACGCCTTCTCAGCTTTATCGACACCCTCGAATTCACCGATTAAAACTAAGTTCGCCGAATGCTCGCTGCCGTAGCCGTTCCAGAGCTTCATGGCGATTCCTCCTATGCGTGTGTGGGAGCGGAACGTGTATTCCGCAGAGCTTCGATTGCGACGAGCAGAGAGTCCCCCTGCTCCAACTGGCGTCCCTGGCGTTCAAATGCTCCGAACTTCAGCACTCCGCGCGCATCAAGGTGCATGAAGTCGAAACTTCCATCGGAGGAAGCGATTGGAAGCCGGGGGACGCCCAGAGCGGCGACCGCATGATCGGACGTGGCCAGTCGGACGCGCGCTTGGTTTTCCGAGACCCAGTTTGCCGCGCGAGAAAGGGTCTTCGGGTCACATGTAAGCTCCCCGTCCACACCGGTCTCTGGGAGCAAAAGAAGTTCTTGCGCACCCTCGGAAAACGCGAAATCGGCGGCGTCCGGAAGGTCCGATATAGTTTCGGAGTTCAATACCATATTGATGCCGAAACCTGTTGTTCTTCGGATCAGATTCAGCTGGCTGCGAAATTGATCGAACGAGCGACCTCTCAATCTTTCGTAGGTCGATCCGACGCCATCCATCGACAGACGAATAAAATCCACTGATCCTGAGAGGCTTTCGACCAACTCTTCAGTGAACCGATGGCCATGGGTGGTGAAAGTCACTGCAAGGTTGGTTTCGGAGTGAACGGATTGGCACAGCTCAGCAAAGGCCGGAAATAGAGTCGGTTCGCCTCCGCCAAATCCGACGCCCAGACCACCATTAGCGTCGAGTTCTTTGGCCCACTGAACAACCTGATCCGCCCGTTGCCGAGCAGGTTCCTTCGCCGCGTAGCAATAGGGGCAAGAAAGCTCGCAGGCATTGGTCAGGGCGATTGACATGTATCGGGGAGCGCGCGCCCAACTCGCCGTCGCGGTCTCCACTTCTTCGAGAAGCAAATTCCATCCTGATCGACGGTCGAAAAAATGCACGCCCTCAGGGCAATAGCGGACCTGAAACCCGCTCTGATTCGAAATTTTGGCGTTCAGCGCAGAAGGCGCATTTCCCATCTCAGTCGCCAACGCTGCCCCCGTTGGTTGTCGAATTAACGGCTACATCCCTCAGTCAGCCCTACCTGATCTTGAGGCTTTGGTCCAGAAACACCTCAATTTCCTGCGCCTTCCGTCTGCGCGCGCCAGAGATCGGCATAGAGCCCGTCCCGTTCCAGCAGCGCGGCATGGGTGCCGCGCTCGGCGATCCGGCCCGCTTCCAGCACGATGATGTCGTCGGCCGCCATGACCGTGGAGAGCCGGTGCGCGATGAGCACGGTGGTCACGCCCCGGGTCGCGAGCGCCAGGCTTTCCACGATCCCGGCCTCGGTGCGGGAGTCGAGGGCGGAGGTCGCCTCGTCCGCGATGAACAGGCGCGGCTTCTTGAGCGATGCCCTCGCGATGGCGACGCGCTGCTTCTCGCCCCCTGAAAGTTTAAGCCCGCGCTCGCCGACGATGGTGTCATAGCCATCGGGCAGTTTAGCAATCAGGTCTTCCAGGCTCGCCAGCCGCGCGGCCGCCTCGACCTCCTCGCGCGCGCTCTCATATTCGGGGAAGCCGATATTGAAGGCGAGCGAGGCATTGAACAGCGAGGTGTCCTGCGGGACGAACGCGATCCGCCGCCGGAGCTCAGCGGGCGGATAGTCCGTCAGCGGCACGCCGTCGAACAGGATGAGCCCCGCGGTCGGCTCATAGAAGCGCATCAGCAGCCGGGCGATGGAGGACTTGCCGCCCCCGGACGAGCCGACCAAGGCGGTCACGGACCCCGGCGCGATCTCGAAACTGAGATCCTGGAGCACGGGCCGGCCGGGGTGGTATTCGAAGGTCACGTTCTCGAAGACGATGCCGGCCGGGCCCGGCGCCTCATCCTCCCGCGCGGCCTCCGGCGGGAAGTCCAATTCGGGCTCTTCATCGAGGAGTTCAACCATGCGCTCGATGAAGGCCGCGCCCTGCCCGATATCGCGGATGCCGAAGCCGAGCATTTCCAGCGGCCGGACGATCTGGAGCATGTAGGCGTTGACCAGCACGAAATCCCCCAGGCTCATCGTGCCGGCTTCGACCCGGGCCACGGCCAGCCAGAGCACTGCCGCGAGCCCGGCGGCGAAGACCAGCGCGACCTGCGCGCCATTGCGGAATCGCGCCCTGTAGAACGCGCCCCAGCGGCCCTGGGTCGTCTCGAGCGCGGCGTCATAGCGGCGCGTGAAGGCGGCCTCGCCGGAGAAGGATTTGACGGTCTCGAAGTTCAAAAGGCCATCGGCGAGCTGGGCGTTGGCGTCGATGCGCGAGGCGGAGACCGCGCGGCTGGCTTTCAGCACGCGGCGCGCGCCGTCCACGAAGACCGCGACATAGGCGAGCGCGCAGGCGGCGAAGACCAGGAGGAAGACCGGATCGAGCACCAGCGCGATCACGATCGACATGATGAAGATTTCCAGGAGGCCCGGCAGGATGGTGAAGAGCATGTGCTGCATCACCAGGCGGTAGCCCTGCAGGCCGTTCTCGAGGGTCTGCGCGACCGCCCCTGTGGCGCGGGCCAGATGGAAGCGCAGCGGCAGGGCCATGACATGGGTGAAGACCCGGCGGCTAAGCTTGCGGCTGATGGACTGCTCGGCCGCCCCGAACAGTAGCGCGCGCAGTTCGCCGGCGATCCGGCCCAGCCCCTGCGCCCCGGCATAGAGGGTCAGCAGGAGGACCGGCGCGAGCAGATAGCCGAGGACCGGCGGCGGCGTCGCGCCGGGCGTTAGGGTATCGATGAGGAGCTTGAGCGCGACGGGCCCAAGGGCGGTCAGGGCAGCGGCGAGGACGACGCAGACGAGCGCGGCGGTGAGCCGCCCGGCATCCGCGCGATCAAGCTCGGCCCGGATGACCGCCAGGGCGCGCTTCAGAGTGCCGCCACCGGTGCGCCGTGATGCCTGCAGCTCTTCCTATCGCACTCCCTCGGACCGGCCCCGACAACCCGAAACCAATGGTTGATTGTATCATAAAATAAGTCATATTTCGATCTTGGGTCGAGGGTTAGCGTTACAGTGTGAAACGCGCGGAAGGTCGCGAACCGGGTGAAGTGCTCGTATCACGCCGGGGACCAACCAACCGCTCTACCCCCGAAATTGATGGGTGTAGGGGATTGAATGGTCCGCGCGTTTAGACTGCTCCAAAACGTCGGCCGGTTCGACAATGTCGGCGCTGGGGCGCAGCTTCCGTTTGATCGGCTCAATGTAATCTACGCCGAGAACGCACGGGGCAAGACCACGCTGGCGGCCATTCTGCGGTCGCTCTCTACGGGTCGAACGGACCTCGTCACTGAGCGTTCCCGGCTCGGCGCTCAGCACCCTCCCCGTGTGGTTGTCGAGATGGGGGACGGCGGTAATGCGATTTTTGAGAATGGAGCCTGGTCCCGCACTGCTTCAGAGGTAGTGGTATTCGACGACACGTTTGTCGCCGAAAATGTCTGCTCAGGCATCGAGGTCGGCACGGCGCATCGGCAGAACCTGCACGAACTGATCGTCGGTGCGCAGGGGATCGAGTTGGCGCGCGCTCATCAGGCGGAAGTCGACCAAGTTGAATTGCACAACCGAGAACTTCGGGAACGAGAGGCAGCGATTCCCGCGAATGTAAGGGGCGATCTAACCATCGATGCCTTCTGCGCGCTCGCGATGGTCGCCGATTTGCCCAAGCAAATCGAGGAAGCGGAACGCCGTATCGCCGCCGCGCGCGACGCTGCCCAAGTTGCCGAAACGCCAACATTCCCGGCGCTGCGTTTGCCGAAAATCGACCTTGGACCGCTTCAAGCGCTCCTCGGCAAGGGGCTTCCCGAACTCGACGCCGAGGCCCTTGCGCTTGTGCAACAACACATCAGCCATCTTGGACACGGCGGTGAGGCGTGGATCGCCGAAGGAATGAATCGGGCGGCTGAGGTGGCTCGCCATGGAAACCAGAGTTGCCCCTTTTGCGCTCAAGACCTCGCAGAGTCACCACTCTTGGTCCACTATCGTGCTTATTTCAGCGAGGCCTATGAAAGCCTCAAGGGCGAGATCGAGGAGTTTGCGCAAACCTTCCGTGCGATACAAGGAGGCGACTCTCCCTCGGCGTTCGAACGGAGCGTTCGTGAAGCGGCCGAACGCCAAGCATTCTGGAAGTCTTTTACTGACGTTCCGACGGTAGAGGTTGACACCGCCGCAATCGCGCGGACGTGGAAGGCGGCCCGAGAGAAGGTCGAAGTGCTGCTGGAGGCTAAGCAGGCCGCGCCGATGGATGCATTGACCGTGCCCGACAACGTGCTGAAGTCAGTAGCCGAGCATAACGAACATTGCGATCGTATTTGGGATCTTTCAGAACTTCTTTCCGCCGCAAATCCACATCTAGAGGCTGTCAAGGAGCAGGCCCGCGAGGCGAACGTCCCCACCCTGGAAAGCGACCTGCGCAGCCTACGTGCTGTGGAGGCTCGATACGACCCGAACGTCGCGCCGTTGTGCGAAGCCTACATCGCGGAGAAAAATGCAAAGGCCGCTACGGAGCAGCGACGCTCCGATGCACGGGCTGCGCTTGACCTGCATCGGCAGACCGCCTTTCCGGCCTATGGCATAGCCATCAATGACTTTTTGCGACGCTTCAATGCTAGCTTCAGAGTTGGACCGGTTGATCCCGTGAACACAAGGGGCGGTCCCGCCGCAAACTACACTTTACTCATTGACGGCAATCCTGTGCCGCTATCAGGCAACCCGGGCGATCCAAGCTTCCGCAATACCCTCAGCGCCGGCGATCGCAACACCCTGGCTTTGGCGTTTTTCTTCGCGAGCATGCAAGCCGATCCTCAGCGCGCTCAGAAAATCGTGGTCATCGATGATCCTATGACGAGTTTGGACGAACACCGCACTCTGCACACTCTGCAGGAGATGGATCGACTCGCGCGCGACGTGGCCGGGATGATCGTTCTCTCACATTCGAAGCCGTTCTTGCTCGGTGTATGGGACAAGATTCAACAGCTCCCGAAAACGGCGATTGAGGTCCGAAGATCAGGCACTGGGTCGACGCTTGCCGCCTGGGACGTGAACGCCGCATTGGTGACCGAGCATGATCGGCGGTATGCGGCGTGCGTAGCTTACCTTGAGCACGCCGACCCGGCGACCGAGAGACGGGTGGCTGAGGCACTCAGGCCCATGCTTGAGGCGTTCTGCCGGGTTGCGTATCCGGCCAACTTCCCTCCAGGCACTCTCCTTGGCCCGTTCCACCATCTTTGCGTTCAGCGCATTGGAACGGAGCGAGAGATTATGGGCGAAGCGAATGCTCACGAATTGCGGGCGCTACTCGACTACGCAAACCGCTTCCATCACGACACCAACGCCGCATTTGAGACCGAGTTAATCAACGACGAGGAGCTGGCCGACTTCACGCGCAGGACCTTGGCCTATATTCGGCGCCCATGAGTGGTTGGCGCAACCGGTCGGTACACAGGCATGGCGAAAACCAGCGCGCAGGCGTGATGGCGGACGCCTCCCTATTCAACCTGAGCAATTTCCGACAAATTCGGGGCAACGCTTGTTCTTGATTTATTCCGCAACAAAGCTAATCGTGACTATATGAAATTCCCGCGTCTCAGCCGCTACCGAACAGGTGGCACGACCAACAACATGAATCTAAGCGTGCCCCTGACCCGAACGCCAGGCGGCAGAGTCTACCGATATTCCCCCAACACCGACGCCCATCCACGTCATTTCGTCATTGGCAACATCGCTCTCGATGTGCCGCTCACCGACCTTTTGCGTGCGCGCATGAAGCACGATCCGCACATTCCAAGTACTGTCTGCCCGTATAGCGGCATGGTGGCGGACGACGCAGCGTTTACGCATCCTGAAGATAAAAAGGCGGCGCTGGAACTGGTGAAACACGAGGCCGCGCAGGATATCCGAGACGCGATGTCCCAGATGCTCAAAGACACGTTTAAAGGCAGCAAGACCTTCAAGTTCACGCCCGGCCATCGATCCGCACCAAAGCCGAGACCCAGATTCACCCGTCGGGATCTAATGCGTGAACTTATCTGCGATCACTGCGGCCGTGACTACGGCGTGTTTGCGATCGGTCTGTATTGCCCCGACTGCGGCGCCCCAAACTTACGGCTTCATTTTGCCCGCGAAGCGGAACTCGTAGACGATCAGGTCTCGCTTGCGGAGGAGATCGAAGCCGACAGCGAGGAGCTGGCTTACCGGCTCCTCGGGAATGCGCACGAGGACGTTTTGACCGCATTCGAAGCGACGTTGAAGGCTGTCTATCAGCACGGCAAATCTGCGGCGGGAGAAAATCCACAGCTGAAGGTCGGCAACGATTTTCAGAACGTTGAAAGGGCCATTAAACGATACGGAGAACTGGGCTTGAATCCATTTCTCGACCTAACAGATGCGGAGATAGCCGCACTCAAGCTCAACATTCAGAAGCGGCATATCATCGGGCACAATCTCGGCGTGATCGACGACAGGTTCGCGACGCACGCTGAGGACTCAAAGATTGGCGAGACCGTCCACCTCGTTGGGGAGGATATCCGCCAATTCGCTGCCATCAGTCAGAAAGTCGTTAACACGCTAGATGCATGGCTCGGCGGCTCTCCCTCCCCGACCATCGATCAGTCCCCGCCGCTGCTCACCGTGAAGGAGCCCGTGATGAAGCCCGACGATCCAAAAAACCTCATCGGCATGGACCTCCAGCTTTCGCTCCTTGCACGGAAGGTCGCGGTGTGGGTTGCGGAGCAGGATGCCGATGGCAGGCGCAGTTTTGTGGATACTCAGAAGCTTCAAGGCGCCTTCAAAGACATAGGCGAATCAGAGCTTGTAGAAGCGATTGCGGAGCTCGAGACAGACGGCTTCGCCCAGATGTCGCGTGCGCACGGAAGCGGCCTTCCCAATTTCCGACCTACTCTGGACCTGTATCTCACCTTCGATCGCCCCGCCTTCGGTTGCGACCCAATCGCCGATACTGTAACTGTCGCTGAACTGGCCTTGGCCGGTCCAGACAGCGTCAATGCCGAGCAGATTTTTGAGCAGACTGGGTGGGATGACCGGCGATTCAATCCCGCTTTCGAGTACCTCGCGTCCCAGGTTCCGGAAGGCCGCGTAAGTAAGGCGTTCGGGTCGAAATTTGCGGTCGGGTTCTTCCACATGCTGCCGGAAGACCGTGTGCGTATTAAGCGCTTCATCGCGATTCTCAAAGGCTAGCAAAACGCCCCTCCCATCCCGCAATTTTCTTAGTCAGACTGGACCGCCTCCAGCAGCTTGATACCCTGACTGCGGACGTTCCCAACGGCCTTCCCGACTTTCCACGCTTGCATGTTGTCAGGATCATGGGGCTCGATCATCGCGGCGCGCAGGTCAGGTGATCCCTGAAGCCAGTCCCGTATCCGATCCTGTCGCGGAATCAGGGGCATCCGGTTGTGGATGTCACCCACGAGGGAGTTTGGCCGCGTTGTCAGGATAGTGAAGCTATCTAAAGGCGCACCATCCACGGTCGCGCGGTCCCAAAGACCGGCGGCGAAGAAGAGGCGCCGGTTGCTAAGACCGATGGCAAAGGGCTGCTTCCCGCTGGCTTCTGTCTTCCATTCGTAGAAGCCGGACATGGGTACCAGGCAGGGCCGATCCTTCCAGGATGTTCGGAAAGTCGCCTTCTCGGCGGCCTCCTCGCCCTTGGCATTGAAAGTCGAAAACTTCTTTTCCGAAAGCGGCTTCTTCCACCAGCGGGGCACGAGGCCCCACATCGCGTCGGCGAGCACCGGCTGACCGAGACTGGGTTCAATGCGGATGATGGGCACGGTCTGGGTCGGGGCAATATTGTAGGCGGCCGACGTGCTTCGCACCTCGCCCCATTCGAAGAGATTGAGATAGGAGAGATATTCCTCCCAGCTCACTTCATGTCTGAAAAAGCGACCGCACATGGCGGCTAGATTTATTCGTCGGGCAGTAAATTGGGAAGCACGACATTGAGATTTTCATTCGAGGAAATCTCGACTGGGAAACCCTCGCGAGCAAAAATCGGTGAATCGATCTCAACCTTTATTCTTAGCTCGCCGTTTGCAGACGTATTCGTGAGCTTGAACACCCCCGCACTCAATCCGATTGTACTTCTCGACAGGGCATTGAGTTCGTCCGCCGTTGTGGTTTCGGTCATACCCTGAAAAGCGGCGGATAATGCAGCGGCGAGTTTCGGGCGCAACACGCGGTTCTCAATCACCCCCCGAGACGGCGCGATGTGCGCTATCGCCTGGAGAACGTCCCGGTACTGTTTTTCGAGAGCGGCCGGATCCGAGCCTTCGAAGGTTGCAGCTTCGTTGGCCGCCGCCGCTGGCTTCGGACTCTCCACAGAGCGACTTGAGAAGTAATTCTCTATCGCTCCAGCACGTAGGAAGAAGCAGCCCATTTCTCCGAGCATTTCGAGGAGCACCTCGTAGCGTGACGACAGCATCTTGGCTTCGACACGGGCGGGTTCGCATAAGCTGGTGGGAGCGACGAGTATGAGCGCCAAGGCGAGCCGTTTCTCGCGAACATCGGCCGTCACTTCACCCGACCAGTCAGGGTATTCCATTATATGATTAGAGATGGCCGTCCTGAATTTCGTTATGAATGCACTCAGATCATTGCGCAGATCACCATCAAGCTCGGCGATGCTCCGTGCACCGCGTTTGGACGCGACGTCGTTTGCACCGGCCAAACCGCTAAAATGGTTCACTAATCCGTTATCGTCCGCGAGCGCATCCAGATCCGCCAGAACAGCCACTTGCTTTCCCATCAGGCGAAACAACTTGGCGACTTCCGGAAACTCTCCCTTACCCGTCACGGGCAGAACCTGAGCATTCCGCGCCAGAAGAGGCCAATCGAGACGATGTGCGAACTGCGTGACAATCGTCTCGTCGGAGGGGCCCTCGACCAGCAGAATGCGCTCTGCAAATACGGCCATACGATGCGTGGCGCCGAGCCTTCCTAAGAGCGCCTTCAGTTTGGCCCTCCGCAGCATCGGTTCATCAGCCGCGACCTGCGCCGGAGGCGTACTGACGTCGTTGAAGAAGGCATAGTTCGGCAGCTGCTGTTCAGATCGAAGCGCGAGCATCGCAGGTGCGTGGGTTGCGAAGATAACCAACTTCTTTCTCCGATCCGCAGGATCTCCAGCAACACGCTCCATTTCCTGCAGCAGAAAGGCCTGATGTTGGGGGTGAAGAGAGATTTCGGGTTCATCAATGATAAGCGCGCCGATCTCGTCATTATGGATCGCTGCAAGCAGCGCAACGAGCTGGAGAATTCCGCTTGCCTCGCTGTTGGCTGGATAGGAGCCGGCGCCACGGGTGGATGTGATCCGTGGAGACAGGCCGTCTTGAGACCAGGTGAGATCTATGCTGCGGTCAAATAATTGCTGAAGGCGCGCTTCGACTTTCAGTTTCAGGTCCGCACGAGCATCAAGCGCGAGCAAGTCGCCAGTAAGGCTTTCAATCTTCCACCAAGCATTGCGGTGACTTGAGTGCCCGACAGCAGCATCGCTGTTCATAATGTGATCCGGTCCAGCGGCATTCGACCGGTAAACTTCGAACGGACTGCTCCGTCCCGCCGACAAGAAGCGGACTTTGCGGTCATACATTTCAATTCGATTTGTGCCCTCCAAAGCGGTCTTTATGGCTCTGAGGGCGCGGGTTTTGCCGCTGCCGTTAGGGCCGACCAGAATCGTCAGCCCCGGACGGATATCGACGTGGCCGAACTCTTTCCCATCAACCCCTAGCAACATGGCTCCCAGCGGCCATGCGGGCGACTTTTCAACTTCATTCATATTCACCCCCTCCCCTTGCCTGAAAGCAAACGAAATCAACTTTCGCCCGCTACCGCCTTGTAGCCGTAAACATTAGATTTGATCGACAGTGAATCGCTCAGGCCTCGCCTTATGTGACGAAGGCCATACCCCTATCGCGTGACACTCCTCATTTCCCAAAATTCTTGCTGTTCGGAGTATGCGGCCGCTCGTCACCAACACCCCTCAATGAAAATCCCGGCTGTAGAAGAGCTTCTTCGCCTGCTCTCTCGGATGGCGCGCGCCTGAGCCATAGCGCAGCTGCCGGGCCCGCTGCAGTTCGGCGGTGACCTCTTCAGACAGGGGCGCGCGTTTCGGGCGTTTCGGGCCGTAGACGCCTTCGGGCCCCGGGCGCCTCGCCTCATCGGCATTGTCATGGGTCGGATCGATCGAGGCGCCTGCGCTTTCGGCGTCGCCGAGCGTGTCGAGCAGCCAGGAGCGGTCTTCGATGCGGGCGGCGACGAGATGGGTGACAATCCCCTCGCGCTGCAGCCGGCCGGTGATCTTCAGGAGCCGCCGGCCATCACGCTCTTGCGGTTTGCCTCGAATGTCTTCGGCCAGACGACGATGTTGGAGACGCCGGTATCGTCTTCGAGCGTCAGGAAGATCACCCCGCTCGCGGTGCCCGGGCGCTGCCGGGTGATGACAAGGCCCGCCACGGTGAGGCGCGCACCATCGGGCGCGTCCCGCAGGGATCCGGCGGCCGCGAACGCGCCGAGGTCGGGGCGGAGCAGACAGACCGGATGCGCGCGCAGGGTCAGGCGGGTGGCGACATAATCCTCGAATACCTCCTCGCGGTCCGACATCACCGGCAGGGGCGAGGCCCCCGCCACCATCCCCTCCCCCGTCTCCCGGAAGAGCGGCAGCGGTCGCTCGCCGCCGAGGCCTTTGACCGCCCAGAGCGCGTCGCGGCGGCTGAGGCCGTATTCGGCGAACGCATCGGCGCCGGCGAGCCGGGCGAGCGCGGCGCGCGCCAGCCCCGCCCGCCGCCACACCGCTTCGATCGAGCGGTAGCCATTGCCGCGGGCCGCGGCGATCCAGTGACCGTCCTCTTCGCTGAGCCCCTTGATCAGACGGAAGCCGAGGCGCACGGCGAGCGTGCCGTCGCCGGCGGGCTCGAGCACGCAGTCCCAATAGCTGTGCTCGGCGCAGACCGGGCGCACGGTCACGCCGTGGGCGCGCGCGTCCCGGACGATCTGGGCGGGGGCGTAGAAGCCCATGGGCTGGCTGTTCAGCAGCGCGGCGCAGAAGACTTCCGGATGATGGCATTTGAGCCAGGAGGAGGCGTAGACCAGCAGCGCGAAGCTCGCCGCATGGCTTTCGGGAAATCCGTAGCCGGAGAACCCTTCCAGCTGGCGGAAACAGGCTTCGGCGAAATCGCGGTCATAGCCATTGGCGAGGCAGCCGGCGATGAAGCGGCCCCGGAAGGCCTCCACTGAGCCCGGCCCGCGGAAACTGCCCAGCGCGCGGCGCAGCTGGTCGGCCTCGCTGGCCGTGAACCCGGCCGCGACGATGGCGATCTGCATCGCCTGTTCCTGGAAGAGCGGCACGCCGAGGGTCTTTTCCAGCACGGGCCGGAGCGCCTCGGACGGATAGACGACCGGGGCCTCGCCCCGGCGGCGCTTGATATAGGGGTGGACCATGTCGCCCTGGATGGGGCCGGGCCGGATGATCGCGACCTCGATGACGAGATCATAGAAGGTGCGCGGGCGCATGCGCGGCAGGAAGTTCATCTGGGCGCGGCTCTCGACCTGGAAGACGCCCAGCGTGTCGGCGACGCACAGCATGTCATAGACGGCCGGGTCATCCTGCGGGAGGGTGGCGAGCGTGTAGCGCTCGCCCTTCCAGAGCTGGAGGAGGTCGAAGGCCTTGCGGATGCAGCTCAGCATGCCGAGCGCGAGTACGTCGATCTTCAGCATGCCGACGGTGTCGATATCGTCCTTGTCCCATTCGATGATGGTGCGCTCGTCCATCGCCGCATTCTCGACCGGGCAGAGTTCATCAAGGCGCCCGCGCGTGATGACAAACCCGCCGACATGCTGGGAGAGGTGGCGCGGGAAGCCGATGATCTCTTTGGTCAGGGCGAGCGTCTGGCGCAGGCGTTCCTCGCCCGGATCGAGCCCGGCATCGCGTGCGCGCTCGCCCGCGATGCCGGCATTGGAGATGCCCCAGACCTGGCTGGAGAGGGCGGCGACGGCGTCATCGGAGAGACCCATCGCCTTGCCGACCTCACGGATGGCGGCGCGGCTGCGGAAGTGGATGACGGTCGAGCAGATCCCGGCGCGGTGGCGGCCGTATTTGTCATAGATGTGCTGGATGACTTCCTCGCGCCGCTCATGCTCGAAATCGACATCGATATCGGGCGGCTCATTGCGGGCCGCGGAGATGAAGCGTTCGAAGACCATGGAGATGGTTTCGGGCGAGGCCTCGGTGATGCCGAGGGCATAGCAGACGACGGAGTTGGCGGCCGAGCCGCGCCCCTGGCAGAGAATGTTCCGGGAGCGGGCGAAATCGACGATGTCATGGACGGTCAGGAAGTAGCGCGCATAGTCGAGTTGCTCGATGAGGGAGAATTCCTTCTCGACAAGGGCGCGCACCTTCAGCGGCTCGCCTTCGGGATAGCGCCGTTTCAGCCCGGCTTCGGTGAGCTGGCGGAGCCGGTCCAGCGGCGCGAGGCCGTCTGTGACCTCGTCAGGATATTCATAGCGCAGCTCATCCAGCGAGAAGCGGCAGAGCGCCGCGATCTCCCCGGCCCGGCTGACGGCGTCGGGATAATCACGAAAGAGCCGCCGCATCTCGAACTCGGACCGGAGCCGGCGCTCGCCATTGGGCAGGGCGCGCCGGCCGAGCCTGTCTATGGTGGTCTTCTCGCGGATGCAGGTCAGGATGTCGGCGAGCGCGCGGCGGGCGCTCGCATGCATCAGCGCGTCGCCGGTCGCCACCAGGGGCGCGCCGATCTCTTCGGCGAGCGCGGCGCGCGCGGCGAAGCGGGCCTTGTCCTCGCCATCATAGCGCGGCGCCATGCCAATATAGAGGCGCTCACCGAAGGCTTCGCGGAGCGCGCGCCCGGCCGGGGCCGCGTTCTCCTCGCCCGCCAGGATGAAGAGGCAGTCCTCGCCCCAGGCGAGGACGTCGGCGAGGGTGAGCTCGCAGCGGCCCTTGGCGGTGCGCCGCTTGCCGGTCGTCAGCAGGCGGCAGAGCCGGCCATAGCCGGCCCGGTTCATGGGATAGGCGAGCAGGTCCGGCCCGTCGGTCAGGACGAGGCGCACGCCGACGATGAAGCGCAGGCCCGATTCTTTCGCGGCGGCATGGCCGCGCACGATGCCGGCGAAGGTGTTGCGGTCGGTGATCGCCAGCCCCGCGAGGCCCAGCTCTCTGGCGCGCACGACGAGTTCTTCGGCATGGGAGGCGCCGGTCA
The DNA here is from genome assembly GCF_041429775.1 of Glycocaulis abyssi. NCBI lineage: Bacteria > Pseudomonadati > Pseudomonadota > Alphaproteobacteria > Maricaulales > Maricaulaceae > Glycocaulis > Glycocaulis abyssi. The sequence goes on from NZ_CP163422.1 coordinate 72,235, forward strand.
GGAAGGTGAAATTGCTGGTGACGGCGAGTTCGGCATAGCTCATGGCAGCCACCCGGCCACATGCCAGCCGGCCGCCTCCCGGCCCGGATAGTGGACCAGCCAGAGGCGGGGCCCGGCGCGCGTCTGGACGCGCCAGTAATCGCGCAGCCGCCGGTCGCCCCCGCGCCACCATTCGGCGGCGAGGCGCTCGGGGCCTTCGGCGGCGGCGGTCTCATAGCGGGTGCGGCGCCATTCGAAGCTGAGCGGCGGGCGGCCGGGCGCCTCGACGCGCAGGGGCTCGGGCGGATCATAGAGCCGGACCGGGCGCAGGCGCGGCGCGCGCGTCCAGACCGGATCGCTGGCCTGGGTCATGGCTTCCACGGTGGTGTATTCGCGCTCGGGCAGATGGCTGTCGGCGGGCCGGAAGAGGCGCACCCGGTCATGGCCGAGCCGGTTGCCAAGTGTGGAGACGAGATCCGTCCAGCTCTGATCGATTTCGGCGACCCGGTCGAGACGCCGCTGGCGCGGATGCAGCGGCTCGACGAGGTCGGCGACCAGCCGGAATCCGTCCGCCCCGAAACCGATCGTGAGCTTGTCCAGAGGCGCGCGGAACTGCTGAACGACGGCGTCCGGGGCGGCGGTCGGACGGGCGAAGCCGACGCTCAGCCGGTGGTCGCCGGTGTCCACGCAGCGCACCGTCAGATGAAAGCGGCGCGCCCCGGCCCCGGCCGCTTCCAGCCGGGCGCAGACCGAAGCGGCGAGCCGGGCGAGCACGCCTTCGAGATCGGTGAGATGGCCGATGGGCTCCGGCAGGGTGGCGCGCGCGGCATAGACCGGCTCGGCCTGGGCGGCGACGACCGGATCGGGCGTGAAGCCCAGCGCGCGCTGCAGGGCGGTGGTCAGCTCCAGCCCGAAGCGCCGCGCGAGGTCTGCGGCGCGGATGTCATAGAGCTGGCCGATGGTCTGCAGCCCGGTCCGGCGCAGCGCGCCGGTCAGGGCCGCCGGCAGGCCGAGGGCGGCGAGCGGCAGGTCGCCCAGGGCCTCGCGCACGCCGCCTGGCGCGGCGATCGCCACCGGCCCCGGCGCGAACCGGGCCAGCGCGCGGCTTGCGCCTTTCGTGTCGGCGATGCCGGCGCGGGCGAGGATCTGCAGGTCTTCGAGACGGCTGAGGGCGGCGGTTGCCATCGCCTCCTCCCCGCCGAAAAGATGGGCGCAGCCGGTGATCTCGAGGATGAGGCCATCCGGCGGATCGAGGCCGACCACGGGCGAGAGGCTGTCGGCCCAGCGATGCAGGGCGCGCAGGAGCGCCTCCTCCCGGGCCGGATCGGCAGGCTCGGTCAGGAGTGCCGGACAGATGGCGCGCGCGTCGGTGAGCGACAGGCCCGGCGTCAAGCCGGCCTGGACCGCCGCTTCGGTGAGATGGGTGAGACGCAGGGCGTTCCGGATCTCGGCGACGATGGCGAAGGGGCCTGAGAGCCGGTCATCGCCAAGACGCGCGCGCCGATCAAGCGGAAGCTGCTTCAGCCAGAGGGCGAGCACGCGGCGCATTGTCATTCCCCGTCCATGTGGCCTGCCAGCTGCTGGCCGGGCCGCGCTTGTTCTTGAGGCAGGTCCAGGCCCAGCCGCCCTCGGGGCGGGCCTCGCAGCGCCAGCGGGTTTCTGCGGCCGAGGTCTGAGCCCGGCCGCGGATGAGCACGAGCCCGATGGCGCCGGACTCTTCGGCGGCGATCTGCAGGCGCCGGCTTTCCTTGAGGCCCGGCCCCTCCCTGAGTTCGAGGATAACCGTCGGCGCGCAGCGCGCCCTAAGCGCCTGCTCGGCGGCCCAGAGCTGTTCGGTGCGGTGAAGCCCCGTCACCAGGATGATCCGGGCGGGGTCGAGGAAAGCCTGCAGCCCCGTCGGCGCGAGCGCGGCGATCTCCCGCGCGCCCCCCACCCAGACTACCGGCCCCTGCCCCCGCGCGGCGGCGGCCAGCGCGAACATGTCGGCGCTGTCGCCGGTCAGCTCATGGGTGCGTCCTTTGGTGAGGCGAATGGGTCCGGCCAGCGCGACGGCGCCGTGATCGACGGGGCCATGTAGCCTGGCCGCGCGCACCGCCTGGTCGCGCCGGAGGGAGGGGTCTGGGATCATGTTCCTATTTTGTTCTGACGACAGCCGGAGTCAAGCGACGCTACGCCCGACGCGCTGCCGGCTTTGCACTGGCAGGGGCCGCATTCCGCATAAAAATACGAAACTTCTTCGATTCAGAAGATCGTCAAAAGCGCTTATATCCCTGACATAACTGACATTATTATCGACATATTCCCTATAATGTGCATGGATTTTCAACAATAATGCTTGCATACTCCAGCGATGGTGCCCATTTCGGAGCTGAGGAGAGCGTGCGATGACCGCCTTGAGCGCCCTGAAAAAGCGGCTTCGGCCCGGACAGGTTTACCGCCGCCAGGATCTGGCGCGCTGGTCGAACGCGGTCGATCGCCATCTCCGGCAGCTGGTCACGGAGGGCACGCTCGAAAAGGTTGGCGCTGGCCTTTACATGGCGCCCCGCCCCACCCGGTTCGGTCAGGCGCCCGCTGCGCCTGAGAAGCTCGTGTCCGGCTTCCTGCGCGACGACCGGTTCCTGATGGTCTCGCCAAACGCCTATAACAGTCTCGGGCTCGGCACGACGCAGCTCTACAATGAGCCTGTGGTCTATAACCGAAAGCGCCATGGGCGCTTCCAGCTGGACGGGCGCGCCTATGATTTCAGGGTCCGCCCTTCCTTTCCGAAGACGGTCACGCCGGAATTCCTGCTGGTCGACCTGCTCCACAATCTCGACCGGCTGCCCGAGGACAAGGCGGCGCTTCTGCCCAGAGCCCTGGAGCGCGCGCGTCGGCTCGACAGGGCCCGCCTCGCCCGCGTCGTGAACACGTATGGATCGGCCCGAGCCGCGCGTCTGCTCGAACCCGTGCTCGCCGAAGGCGTAGCGGCCTGATGTTCCTTCACGAGCTTCCGGACTTCGCAGACCTCATCGCGGTCACTGCTCGCAATGAACGGATCGATCCGGGTCTGGTCGAAAAAGACTATTGGATCATGCACTGCCTGTGGGGGCTGAACGCCGCGGGATACCGGTTCGAATTGAAGGGCGGAACATCCCTGTCGAAGGGCTATGGCCTCATTGACCGGTTCTCCGAAGACATCGATCTCCTGATCCACCCGGACACCGAGCTCCGCTACGGCCCCAACCACAGCAAGCCCTCCCATATCGCGGCGCGGCGCGCCTTTTTCGACCAGCTGGCGGAAGAAATCCGGATCCCAGGCATCATCGGCGTGGAGAGGGATTGCGAGTTCGATGATACCCCGACTTACCGCGGCGCGGGCATCCGCCTGCACTATCCGGCCGTCAACCCGCCACCGGAAGGCTTGAAGGCCGGCATTCTGCTGGAAGCGGGATTTGACCAGGTTGCGCCCAACCAGCCGAGACTGATTTCGTCCTGGGCATATGACCTTGCCGCCGCAAGCGGCCTCGATGACCTGACCGACAACCGCGCGGTCGACGTCCCCTGTTATGAACCGGGCTACACCTTCGTCGAGAAGCTCCAGACGATCTCGACCAAGCACCGGCTGCACGCTGAGACCGGCGAGATGCCCGCCAACTTCATGCGCCATTATTACGACGTCTACTGTCTGCTGGGAGATCCGGCGGTCACGGCCTTCATCGGCACCGAACCCTATCTGGCGCACAAGGCGAAACGCTTCCGCGAGGGAGACGAGCCGGACATCACACGAAACGACGCCTTCCGCCTGTCCGATGACGAGACCCGCGCGAGATACGCTGCCGCCTATGCAGCCACGCGCGGCCTGTACTACCGCGACCAGCCTTCGCTGGAGGCCATACTTGATCGCATCAGCGAATTTGGCGCCCGCTTGTGAGCTGCCAGCATCTCACATTCTGTGCGAAACCTGAGCGCCTCGAACTCACCGGTTCAACTTCGAATCTAAGTCCGCGCCATTCCAAGGTCATTTCTGAGCCTTAGCACGCTCGGTCGGCAGGCGCGGCTGGAGATCGAGCCCCCTCACGATCAGTCTAGGTCATAAACTCATAAACGGGATTCCGTTTTTGGCCGAAGCCTGATTCAACCTTCGCGAGGAGGATATGGATCATGGGCCGTCGCCGCTACGAGTTGACCGATTTCGAGTGGTGGATCATCGAACCCTTGCTGCCGAACAAGCCGCGCGGTGTGCCGCGTGTGGACGATCGCAAGGTGCTCAACGGGATTTACTGGCGCTTGCGCACCGGGTCGCCCTGGGCGGAAATCCCGGAGCGCTACGGTCCGGCGACGACCTGCTACAACCGCTTCGTCCGGTGGCGCAAGCTGGGCGTCTGGGATCGGATATTCGACGCGATCACAGCGGCTTACGACGGCGACATCCAGATGATCGACAGCTCGTCGATCCGCGTTCACCAGCACGGGGCGAACGCAAAAAAGGGGGCGCGGACGCCGCCGCCGGAGACACTCCTGACCCCCGATGCATGGGGCGCTCGCGGGGCGGGCTGACGACGAAAATCCATGCCCTCGTGGACGCCAACGGCCTGCCCGTCGCACTCAAGCTCACGCCCGGCCAGGCCCATGACGGACGCAGCGCCACCGATATGCTCGGCGGGATCGGCGAAGGCCAGATCCTGCTGGCCGACCGGGCCTATGACAGCGACGCCCTGCGCGACAGCCTAAAATCGCGTGGTGCATGGGGTTGCATCAAACCGGTCTCACGTCGCAAGAACCCGCCCAGCTTCAGCCCCTTCCTCTATCGCTACCGCAATCTCGTCGAACGCTTCTTCAGCAAGATCAAACACTTCCGGGCCATCGCAACGCGCTACGAAAAACACGCCGATAACTACCTTGCCCTCGTCAAACTCGCCGCTATCCAGATATGGCTCAGAAATTATGAGTCTGTGTCCTAGAGCGTTTTCGTCCTATTCCGGCTCATATCCGCATGCCTTGAAGTAGTTGGCGCATTCGGCGGGAGTGATGGCGTCGAGGGCTTGGGCGACGGCGTCGTGGAGCTCGGGGACGGTGCGCGCGGCGGCTTTGCGCAGCAGGGCCTTGAGCTTGGCGAAGGCGTTCTCGATCGGATTGAAGTCGGGGCTGTAGGGCGGCAGGTAAGCGACCCGTGCTCCGACCGCTTCGATGGCATCTCGCACGCCGGCGACCTTGTGGGCGGGCAGATTGTCCATGACCACGACGTCGCCGGGCTTGAGCTCCTTGACCAGCATGCCGCGCATCCAGGTCAGGAAGGTCTCCCCGTCCATGGCGCCGTCGACCAGGGCTGGAGCCGCCACGCTGTTTAGGCGCAGGCCGGCCACCAGAGTGATGGTCTTCCAGTGTCCGTGGGGAACCGGCGCCCGGCAGCGCTCGCCCCGCAGCGAGCGTCCGCGCAGACGGGCCATCTTGGTGGACACCCCGCTTTCATCGATGAAGACCAGGCGGGCGGGGTCCAGATCGGGCTGATGCTCGAACCACTTCAGCCGACGCTTGAACACGTCCTCGCGGCTCTGCTCGCTCGCGTGCGCGGTCTTTTTTTATACGTTAGGCCGCGCTTGCGCAGGAAGCTCCACAGCGTGCTCAGCTGAACGCGCACGCCATGGTCGGCGTCCAGACGCTCCACCATCTCCGCCAGCGTGATGTCGGGGCGGTCTTCGATCAGACCGAGCAGATACACCTCGTGCGGGTCCAGCCGGGACCGGCCCGGGTTGCCTCTCGGCCGCGCCGCAACGCTGCCCGTGCGCCGATACTGGCGCGCCCAGCGCCCCACCGTCGCCTCCCCGATGCACAGCCGCCGTCCGACCGCGCGCAGCGACAATCCCTCCTCGACAACAAGCCTCACGGCACGAAGCCGAAGATCCTCGCTCAACGTTCTCATGGCCGCCCTCCTCAAACAGGCGACACCCCATGAATCACGCTTCGCCGCTAAACGAAATCCCCGTCGAGTCAGAAACAGACGAAAACGCTCTAGGCCGAACCACTACACCTCTCCAACAGAGAAATACTATGACTTAAGCAATGATCGCCGCACATGAATAGGCCTATGTATGAAAGTGTAAATTTTGTGGGAAGGATATGGTGCTGTTCCTATATTTAGGAATAAATATAAGATCATTTATAAATTGGGAATCCCATGATCTCCAGTGCTGCGCGGATCGAGATATTCCCGCGAACCATGTCATGGGGCGGCATCTCGGGAGTGCAACCAAGCTCGCCGCACGGCACCACGCCGTGCTCTGCGCGAATGATGGCAGGAACAGCCGACACGCCAAATGCCTGAAACGGTCGAGGATCGATCATCAGACCGCCCGTCTCGTCCTCTTCAAAGAGATCCATAATCCGGGCCTGGGTCTGCTGCCAGTCGCCCCCATAGAAGCCCCGAATGACAATCGTGCCATTAAGTTCATCGGCTTCCCGCACCAGGCCGCGAAGCGCCTCATCTGGCATTCCGAGGCTCACGAGCACGTAAAGGACCGGACCTTCTAGCACTTCCGGCTCGAACATACCTTCGATATTGAGATCTCCACCAAACATCTCACCGACCGCTCCGGAACCCTGCCGCGCCAGATCCACGCTATCTGGGAATGCCCCGTCTTGCGCCTCACGGATCCGGTCAGCTGATGACATCAGCCGATCAGCAAATTCCAGGGCGCTCTCCCCCTGAGCATCCCGGGCCGCCTCTAGGCCGGAGCGCATACGCTCCACCGCCTCCAGATCAATCGGGCTTGCCGGTTCATCTCCAGCCAGCGCCAGAGCCAATCCCATGGTCAGAATGCACAGCAATTTCTTTTCCTCCAAAGCAGGAAGCCAACATCCTCACCCGTGGCCGGCCAAGTCCGGCCGGACTCATAGATGACGGTCGATACCCCCACACGCGGACACGTCCCCGGACCGCTTACATGAGGGTTGGGATTGACCAGCTGGAACCGGTATTGCTCGCGCGGCCAGATCGGAGCGAGCTGTCGTTGACACAGGGCAGCAGACCCCGACGTCCGATAAGCCAGCAGCTGACGATGCATCTTGTAGACCATACGTTCCGCCGCCAGGGCTGCACCCTGCACGCGTGTCGCATCCCTCTGGATATTGCCGTTCATCGGGTAGATCGACCCATGGCACCCGGCGCACCAATACATGCCGGGCACGTTGCGACCCGTAGTCGTGACCGTGGCACAATCGGCCACGCACGCCGCCTGCGCCAGAAGATTGCCGAACAGGATGCTTTCCGGGTGGATGAGATAGCTCAGCTCGTCATCCTGCCAGAGCGGATCCAGCTCTGAGATATAGGCGATATCAAACTGCCCGCGCTCCAGGCAGGCCGCGTCTGCCAGCAATTCCAGCCAGTAGAAGAGCGGGTAGACATAGTAATGGACGTGATACTGACCTCCAGACCACCGCCCATCGATGAAGGTGCGGCCCTTGTCTCCAATGTCGAAGCCCGGATCCAGCCGGATCCCGCCCAGATTCACAAAGCACCAAGGCCGCTTGGACACATCGAGAAGCCGGATCGGCTCCCAGAAACCTACCGCTATCCCCATGCGCACGAATGGCGGCGTCGGCATCGAGCACAGGCAGATCGGCAAAGTCGGATTATCGGTATCGGGCGCATTTCCGCTCAACGACACCTGCAGCCCGCCGACACTGAGAGGAAACATGCAGTCCCAGCAGATATCCCCGATAGGATTGACGAAGCCGCCCTCACACCGGCTTTGTGCATGGCTGGCCCCTGCGCCGGTCAAACCGATCACGAGGCTTGTCATCAATACAGCCAGCCAACGCCTCGTCATGGCATGCCTCCGTCAATCACCCGCCATTCAGCGCGCCCATACTGGCGCACCCTCACCAGGCGGCCTTCCTGTTCGATAGAGGCGGGCACGGCCGTAATTCCGAACCGGTTCGTCAGCACCCCCTCCTGATCGAAGAAGAAGCGCCTCTGATGGCGCTCCATGAGATCTAAAGGCTCTCCGTTCACGAGGATCAGCGACACCAGACCCTCGCGATTGCGGTAGCGTTCCAGCCCGAAGCGAACCTGGTCTTCATCATCACCATCAATGAACACATAGCTGCGCGTCAGCGTTATCGTATCGAGCGGATTGACCTCCTGGCCGGCATGGGCAAACGCAACGCCTTCATGGTTCACGATGTCTTCCTCCACTACGATCGTCGGGTCGTAGAGCCAGCTTTCGCTCTCTTCCGCGTGAAGGATTCCTCTCACGGCCGGAGGACGACGAACCCGCGCTTCCGCGCGTTCGGCCGCCTGCTCGTTAAATGCGTCAATGCGGCCGTCGGCCTCCATTCGGGCCAGCCGCTCCGCGATCCACTCCAACAGATCCGGCTCCACGATCTCCCAGGTCTCCCCGTACACGCCATGGTCCTCGTTCACCGCAACACCGGCCAAGGCCCACGCACAAACCACTCCCATTAGACCGGCTCCCATCACGCCACCTTCTTCTGCTGGCCAAGGTTCTCGATAGCGCGTTCGAGCAAGCGACTTTCTTGCAGCCGGTTCGGCTTTACCCGCACAAGCGGGATGCGAGCCTGCCCGAATACGTCATTGATCAGCTCGTCGCGCACGCGCCGTTCGGGACGGTCATGGCTGCTATCGTCGACTTCGACCGCAAAAGCAGCTTCACCCTGCTGATCAAGAACCACAAAATCGACATGCTTCTGTGCCAGCTGGCTGAATACGCGCCACCAGGTTTTCTGACTGCCTGCTCTCATCCTGATCCGGATCAGATCCGCGACACGCACTTTGGGGGCGACGAACCCATTTCGGCCGACGCGGCGTGTCAGCCAGAAAAAAGCCCGCCGTTCGGCAGGGCTCAAAAACATGTCAACGCGCTCGTAGGCATACGTCGACACGCGCAGGCCAAGCCAGCCAGCCCGAGCGGCAACCACAATCAACACCGCGAGTATCCCGAGAACGATCCACAGGGGTTGCTCCGCCAGTCCTAGCAGCATGTCCATTTGCACCTCACAGAACAGGTATCGCGCGGCCTTCAATCGTCTCCACGGCGATCAATCCGATCTCGGCATACCGGCTGTCATACGAGTCCAGCGCGTCCGTGACCGCGAAAACATAACCTTCGGGAATGATGCCAGGCGCTATCGGCTCAAGCCCCCTGCCCTCGCGGCTTTCGTTGAGCGCGACACCGGACCAGTCTCCAGCGACGCTGACGCGCCGCCCCTCGACCTCGATCCGATCGCCCGCCACACCCACGATCCGCTTCACAAACAGACCGTGATAAGCCGCCGTCTCCGGCGCGGGGAACACGGCCAGCTCACCGCGCCCCGGTAGCTCGCCCCGATCCACGATGAATGCCCAATGTGGCAAGCTCTCCGACAGATTAAGGCCGGCATACCAGCGTGGCTGAACGTTCAGCATCACGACAAACACGCAGCCAATCGCGACGACGCCGCCTAACCTGCCGATCATCGCCCAGGACAGGTTCATCACTCCGCCCTTTGCCTCGCAGCGCCGATCTCGCGCATTGTCTCGCGATGCACCCAGCCGGTTATGTCGGTCATACGATCGCCCCGGCCGACGACCGCTTCCGAAGCGATGACGACCGTGCCGGTCCGGGACGAAAACTCCTGGGTGAGCATATGGGCCGTCACCAGATAGCGATCGGTCATCCCTTCCAGTTCACTCGACGGCACCAGCTCCACGATCTCACTGGCGAAGAGGGACGCCAGCTGTTCATAGGACACCATCACCATTTCGTCCTGCTTCTGGCGGCTCTCATGGAGCGCCAGCAGGCTAAGTCCGGTTGAAATGATGATCGCTCCGCACAGAGCCAGATCACCGATGTTTATCCCGCCGAACGCCCGGCGAATCCCTGCCAGAAGGCCCCTGCCCTCTTGGCCGATTTCTATGCTTGATTCAGCCATTGCGGCCTTCCTTTCCAACGTAGTGCGACAACGATCCCCAGCCATACGCACCAGACCGGCACAGCCACGCCAAGGAACGCCAGGCGAGCGCCTTCTTCAGCGCGCGCGAAGTGGGTGAGGAAACTTCCGAGGAGGCCAGACGCGAGTACCAGATTGCCGCCCGTTACCAGCAGCAGCAGCACAATCTGTCCGCCATAAGTCAGGGCGATACATTCCACGGCCCAAACCAGCTGGACCACGACCCGACGCAAGAGGGAGATCGCGCCCATCGGCTATCCCTTCATCGCCAGCTCAGCCACGACCTCAGCCAGATCGCGGCCAGCCTCAACGCCGGCGCGGATTCGCGCATAATCGGCAGGGCTGGAAGAGAAAGCTTTCGCTGTGAACGGATCGAGCGTTAGCCGGGCCACAAGCTTCGTGCCTGGTCCGGTTATGAGCATTTCGGAGAACTCGCCGCGGCTCATCTTGAGTGTCTTGATCGTACCGAGCGTGGCGTCGTCCATCGAAAGACGCTTGGAGGAGCGAAGGCCCTCCGCCTCTTCCTCACTGATGCGCAGCAGGATCCGCCAGGCGCTATTCTCGAACGCAGCGCGAGATCCATCATTCGCGTAGTAGTCATTGACCGACTGCGTGCCGGTCACGAGCGAACCACCTTCCTTGCGCGCACGACGGGCAAAGCCCTCGATAAACCGGGCCGCAGGCCCGCCGCCCAGCATCTGCCAGGCCTCATCGATGAACACCATCTTGCGCTGGCCGCGCCCGCCAATCTTCATACGCTGATCGACCTGGAAGAGCAGGCACAGGATGATAACCCCGCGCAGCTCCTTCATGCTCTCCAGATCCGAAAGCTCGTACACCGTGAACGGGTTGTGTGTGGTCAGCGATGCTTGTCCGTTGAAGAACTCCTTGTACCGGCCGACACCGTAAGGACTCATGCCCTGCGCAATGAGGTCGGCCGTTGGTGTTTTCATCTTCAGCAAAATCTGGCGAACATCTTCGACTGAGCCCTTGCGGCCCTTCTTCTTCCAGACCGTGCCAACTGCCTCGTCGATTACACCCAGCTCATCTCTCGAAGCGCCTTCCTCTCCGAAAGCCATCAACTCGATCACCTGGACAATGGAATCGAGTGCCTGAAGCCGGTCGTCATGGCTGGTCAGCGCTTTTTCGCTAACGAGTGAGAACGGATTGACGCAAATCGCTTTGTCGGCCCGGAAGACAACATGCTCACCACCGAGCAAATGGCACATCGTCTCGAAAGACCGGCCATCATCGACCACAATCGCATGATAGCCAGCCGCCAGCCCGTCCGCGCAAAGCGACTGCATGAAAACCGATTTGCCCGAGCCGGACTCGCCCGTCACGGCCACATTATGGTTGCCCTCGCCCTCATTCTGGAACTGAGACCAGAACAGAGGCTGACCAAGCCTGGTCATAAGCATCATGTGCGGATGGCCAAAACTCTTCGGCTGCCCCTGCAGCGGCGCAAGCGCCGGCATGTGGCGGGTGAGACCCGTCCTCAGCAGGCGCATATTCTCCAGATCGGTCGAGAAATTGTCTCCATATCCCATCGGGAGCTGCGTCAGCATCGAGATCAGGTGGGCGCTATCATTACGCTCCAGATCCCACCCACGCGTCCGGTAGAGATTGCGCAGATTGCGCTCGGCTTCCTCGCCTGCCCCGTGCGGGCATTGCACCATGATCTGGTAACAGAACCGCACCAGCCGGGCGCCATCTTGTACCTCGGTATTGGCAGCTTGCCACTCGCGCGCCTTTTCAAGCACGGCCGGAAAGAACTTCGCCACCGGCGAGCTGAACTGCCTGCCTGCCTTCGCAGCACTCAGGCCTGCCTTCGACTGGCTTTTCTCCCGGCTAAGATACGTGATCTGCAAGGTCTTCCAGACCGACCCGGACAGCCGCATCGTATCTTGCGACCAGTCGCCAAGAAGCGAGGCCATCATGGACTGGCTGGACTCGTGCGGAAGGCGGGATACCGAGAAGGTCCGCACCTCATTGCGCGACTGCATCAGCTGGCGCGCACGAAGCGTCCCCTTCAGATACGAATGCACCCCGTAGCCTGTATTCTCCAGCTCCAGGCGGGGCTTGAACACTTCAATCGAGCTATCGCTGCGTACCATCTGGTCGCAGACCCAGCTTTGCGGGTCGTATTCAACCTCCGGATTGCACGTGTCGCGACCCATATTCAGCCACCCTGAAACAAGCGAAATCACACCGCTCGCGTTCAGGCTTTCCGCCGGATGACCCAGCGTGTCGAAGCTCTTCTGGACCCTCTCCCTCAGCTCAATCAGGCTCGCAATCGCACGTGTCGCATTTGTCTTCGGCATCGAGGCCGAAACAAACACCCTAAAATCTCTGGCATGATATGGCCCGCTGCGAGAACCGCTCTTCCAGATCATATCCTTGAAATAGTCGGCGCGCTGCCGGCCGATCGTCTCCATCACGCCGCCGCGCTTCACACGGGGGCCCGCCCATTTTTCGAGAATCGTCCCGACATAGGGCGACGAGTAAGACGAAATCTGAACATGCACTTCATCGGGCATCGCCTCTTCGAGCACGCCCTGGATAATGGATTCAGTTTGGGTGTCCCCGCCCGTCAGGGGCCAGACTTCCAACACCCAGCCAAACGAATGAAGGTTCTCGAATATCCGGTTCTCTTCGTCATAAGTGCGGTACGGCAGATAGCCCGCTATCGAGCTGGCACGTGCGTGATAGCGGGCCCGATCAGACGGAATACGGTCGCCCAGCAGGTACTCGCTGGCAGCATCGAGCGCCGGACCTACGCCAATACGGTCCAGCAATCCGTCGAGTTTGTCGAACGCCGCGCCCAGCATCTAGCGCTCCCGGCCAGGAGCGCGCGCACTGGCAGGTGCCGCCCACTGCTCGTCGCCGTAAGGGGCGAAAATCGTCGTGCCGGCATGATACCGCCCGTCGCCATCAACCCACGGGGCGAGCGTCACCCGCAAAATCTGGCGGCCATAGAGAGTCGGCCGGTCTGGCGCATTCGATACCAGCGGCCCATGCGGCCCGACATGGATCCTGCCCGCACTGACCTCGTGAACATCGATGTCATTGCTCGCGATATCCGCGCACGTGCTGTTGCCGAGCGCCCGGCAGCTCCATTCGCCCGAAACGGACGAGCCGCGAAACGTGCTGCAGCCTGTCACCAGACCCGCTGCAACAATGACACTCAATACATGACCAAGCTTCATCGCCCCCTCCCCTAGCTTTCGCTATTGATGAAGGCGGTGATCTGTTCGAGCGGCATATATCCGCCCGGCAGACGCCGGCCGTCCTCAAACACCATTGTTGGTGTCCCGCGCATGCCAAAACTCGACGCGAAGGAGGTGTTGGCCGCGATCACGGGGCCATATTCTGCAGCGCATTCAGCCTGCTCGCGAGACACAGACACCGTACCGCTGGCGTACATGTCGTCGGCAGCCTGAGACCTGTCCTCGGCGCAAAGAACCAGAGCGGCGCGTGCGCCCCCTCCCCGGCCAAGCCAGTCCACGTAATATTCGCGAACCTCAAAATCCGTCGCGCGGACCAGTTCATTGTGCAGGCGCTGGCAATAAGGACATGTCAGATCGGAGAAGACGTGCAGGACGGGCAGGCCCTGTCCGCCATTATGAACCACGGCATTCTCCACCGGCAGCGTCACCTCGACACTGACTACGGCCTCCCCGCCGCGCCCCGGCGGAACCGCAGGAGGCTGAGCCCCCTGCCCGCCAGCTACGCGATCCGGGCCGCCGTTGCGCACCTGAGCGTCACCGGCCAGAAGATTGGCAAACCCCACGACCGCCTCCCGGCGCCGTGCTGTAACATCCTCTCGCGCTTCGAGATCGTAGATCGAGCCCGTGTAGGCATACCCCCGGCGCGGATCTACATAGAAGATCCTTTCGCCCGCGATCACCTCGCAAAGACCCGCCACGGCCTCGCAATTGACACTGGTGACAGCAATCCCTGGAAGGAGCCCTTCCACCTGGGAAATCGTCATTTCAGCCGCCCTGCCGTCCGACCGGGACAGATGGGCCACAGTGAGCGCAGCGGCCGCTGTTGACCCCAGAACCGCGATCAGGACCGCTGCACCGGCGTACAGAATTTTCTTGTTGGGTGACTTCATGCCTCTAGCTCCCTTTAGCGAACCACAACGCCAGAAAGGAACACGATCTCGACATCGATCCCCGTCGGCATTTCAATAACCGGCTGATATTGTTCAGCCCTCTGGATGTAATACTGGGCGAGCTGGCTGGCTGCGCTCGACACGCCAGACCCCGCCGAGCTGATGGCAATATCCGAGGCGCTTGGCAGTTCAGCGGCGCCCGTAAGCCCACCCAGCGTGCCTGGCTGGCCAACACGGCTGAACGCATTGCCAAGCCCCTGCAGCGTGCCCGCGATAAGCGCGCGCTCAGTCAGATCGCCCTCACGGCTAATGACGCGCCCGCGTACACCGGCCTTGCCGGCAAAAACGACATAGCCTTCCACGCTGGACTCCGACACGCGGCCCGACCCGTCATTTACCGGGCAGGTCATGCGCTGCAGGCGCACATACACGCGCTCAGACGACAATTCGCCGTAAGCCGCCCCGTTAACGAGACAGCCTTCGATATCAGTCTCGTAAACCTGCCCGCCTTCAATGGCCGAGCGTGCCTGCCCGCTTATTCGCAATAGCACCGGCTTGGGATCTGACGAGAAACTGGTCCCTGTCGCCGCATCCACACCCACCAGTACACGCGCCGACGCATAGGAATTGGGCGGCACGTAATTGTTAGGGTCGCGGATCACGGCGCGTTGAAGGGAGGCGGACTCTCCTTGTGTCGCTGTTGAAAACACAACGGAATGCAAAGCCCGTCCGCCGGATGTCTCAAGTCCCGCTGTCGAACTTCCGCCTGCCCGTGAAGAATCCGCCTCCACAACACCCCTTTGACGGAAGGGGTCCGGTTCGGAGCCCTGCCCCGCAGTGCTCCAGCTCTGGCTCGAAGTCGCACTCGCAGTTGACCGCGCATTGGCTTCATCCAGCGCCGCGCCGAGCTGCTCGATGATCGCGTTGGCTTCTTCCTGGATTTCCTCATTCGCCTGACGCTGAGATTCCAGATCACGCCGGAGCTCTTCATTCTCCCGCGCCACACCATCACGCTCTACGCGTATCGATCCGAGCTGCTCTTCCACTGTGCGCAGCCGGCCTTCATAGATCTCGAAATGCGTGCGCTCGCCTACGGGTTGCCGCGCAAGGTCCGTCATGCTCGCACTCGACGGCGGCATCGCACTTTCCATGCGGGAAACCGGATCGGAGTTGTTGCCCGAGAGGACGAACCAGATCCCGGCTGCCGCCAGAACAATCACTATCAAGCCGACCAGCAGCTTGCGACGGTGCTGGCTTCGCGTGTTCTCGTCAGCCATCAGCGGGCCTCCATCACTGTGAAGACACGTGCGCGGCCGCCAGCCGGTATCTCGTCCAGGCTGGAGACCACCGCGAGAACGGCCACATCAGCAAACGCCTCATGTCGAATATCGACATTGGCTGCAGTGATGTTCGAGAACTCGAAAAAGCGCGCTATCAGACCGTCGCGCTCCACATCACCGATGATTGAGAGGCTCACGCCTTCGGAAATGATTTCAGGGCGGCTGCGGCGCCCCTGCGGCGACTGGCCTGCCGCCCATACGGCAAACTCGACTATGCGCTGTGCGTGAACCTGAGCGCGGCCAGCGCGCGCAGGAGCCTGTCCACCCTCAGAGCCGATACCCGAAATGAAAATCTGCGCGGCTGGCTGATCCGCCAGCGTAAAGAGCGCCTGATAGGTCGCACCACGTTCTGTCGTGATGAAGGCACTGATAACCTGTCCAGGGCGGCCTCCGGACACCACGCCATACAGATCACCGGTCGCGTCATCTCGCTCCCAGTTGATGACGGGGCCACCGGCCTCGCCATTCTGGGCCGATCGTACCCCGGCAACGCGATCACCATCAAAACTGATCCGCGTCACTTCGCTGGTCGACAGAGTGGCGGGAAACCGCTCTCCATCTGCCAGCCGGAAATGGCTTTGACCCCACTCCCGGCCGTGATCTGGAACCTGATCGTCCGCCAAGCTCGAAAATGTGAAGATGACGGCGGCGATACATGCGCCAACCAGGGCCCATGCCAAGTTCTCAACCCGCAGCATGCGCGCTCTCCTTTATCTCAAAATCCAGCTCGATGATCTTGGCGCGTGGCGCCAGCGCCCAACGCGCGGCGTACGTCACTTCGAAGTCGCCATTACGGCCTCTCACCGATCCGCTGATGCTGATCAGAAGCCGTGTCTGCGATCCGGCGTAGCGATCCATGCCCCGCAGGTGAAAATGGTCGCCACGGCCTTTCATGGCGCGAAGAACCGATACGTTCCGCTTTGCCTTATTGCTCATCGCCGGCATGGCGAAGTCAGGCGACAACTGGCCAAACAGTTCATGACCGAGTTGGCGCATCTCCTGCTCGATCTGCTTCTGTCCGAGATCGAAGGTTTGAAGCTCGCTCATCGGTCGTCATCCTCTACAATCCGGCGACGACTGCGCGACTCGCTAAGCCGCGAATCCCGCGCGTCGATCCGTGCAAATTCGATCAGGCGCAAGGACAGACCATCCAGCCGCCATTCCGCTGCGAACACAGCGTTCTCACGTGAGATCCGCTCGTCCCCAACATAGGTTTCGAGCACGCCGTGGATTTCCGAATAGGATTGGGAGCTTTCCGTGTAGAGCTCTACCGGATGGAAGACCGTAGACGTATTTGTCTCGATCCGATTCACCCGCTCCTCATTGAGCCGGCGCTCCATATCGCCATAAACCGAGGAATGAACCAGCCGCAGTACGGCCCGCTCGAAATATGCGCGATTTCGCGGATGGCGATTAAGAAACAGGCCCGCAACATCACGCGTCACCTGCTCTAGATACTCACGGCTAACGGTCCCACTGGATACGTGCATATCAGAGGTGAGCGTCGGCACCAGGATCACATCCTGACGCGTATTCATCAGCGCCAGCGCCATCATCCCGTTGCCTACTGCAAGGGCGCCCACCAATACGCTGGACACTACCAGCTGGCGGGTCATCGACCGGAGTTTCTTGGCGGCCGCTTCCTGTTTCATCACCCTACCCATTCCCTGATCACTGAATCGGGTGAGCGGCGAAGACGCACCATGTGCGCCGGCAATACCCAGTACAGCGATGCAATAAGATTTCGGATGGACAGGCCGCGCTTGGCGCGCTTCCAGACATTCCAGCTGACCACAAACGTCACGATGCCTGTGATTGGCATTCCAAATCCGAACCCGATAACCAGGCACCCCGCCAGAAGCAGGAATTCATCTATCGTGAAGATCAGGAACCGATCCGGTTCGTCGAGCATCTGGTATAGTCTGGTGCCAGCCATGGCGCGCCCCGTCCCGAGCGCGCAGCGCTACCAATCCAATCCGGTTATGGGCTTTCACTCCCGGTCAGATTCCAGCGCTGCGCGCTGTCTAATCAGATGACCGCCGAAAACATTCCCGACACGAGGCCGGGTCCGAAGCTTGCCAGTCCGGCCAGAGCAAGACTTCCGAGGATAATCATCACGTTGAAGCGCACCACGCACATCACGACGGCGACCATCAGCGCGATAAGCGCCACCAGATTGCCGAGCGAGCCTTCCAGCCAGCCCGTAATCATCAAGATGAAGTCCTGGAATGTGCTGTCTGTCCCGCCCGCAAGCGCCGGTGCCGTAGCCAGTACAAAGCTACCTACCGCCAGCAACCCGGCCATGACGGCCATTTTCCCAAGGTTGCAAGAGAAATTCTTATCGTTCTCCAAACGACCGATTGACATGATTGATCACCCCGTCAAGATTCCTGAAAAAAGCCAAGCACGGCTTGAGCTTATTCATTCCCATTCCTGTCAGAGCAGATCAATCACTAATGAGTCTCTATTTGGGCGATGTAATGCGCGTATGTTTTATGTCTGTCGCCTGACGGGCGACCTTTCTCTAATCAGCTCTTAATGCTTCTTAACCGGGTTGAGTGTTATTGCGCTTCTTTCGTTAATTTTTCGAGATTCTGCGACCCATTCCGGGCGATTATCGTTCCGTCGCTTTAATTTTTGTCGCCTCAGCAAGCATTGTTACCTTACATCTTATGGCTGCACATGCGCTCCTTTCCATTAATCATTGTAGCGCGCCATGTAACGGGCTTGTTCAATTGCGCTTCAGATGGCAGACCAGCCTAATTACAGGCCTTTATTAAGTAGAGTACATATTATAACTTCTTGCAGCCTGCATAACCATATTGTAACAATCGCCTGACATACAATGTACTAAACTATCAAGCAGTCAAATCAGTCCTTCTTTCATCCAACCGAATGCACAGCTAAGCGCTTGCCCGCATCAATCCCTGTCGCTAGCGTTTTTGAGAGGGATTCGCAGAGGGGACATCATGCAAAATCTCATCGTGGCCGACACGTCTGAAGTTTCAGTGGAATCTCTGTCGGCCATAAGACTCGACCGCCAGATGCGGCAAATCACGATCGTCCATCAGTTTCTGAAATGGAGGAACGTTCCTAGCAAAAACTATGACGAGGTGCTGGGCTTCGACAAAAAGACTCTGAGCAAGCTGAAAACCGGCGACACGAAACTTGCCGCACACCATCAGTTTTCGATATCCAATGGCCTTCAAATGCCCTGGTGGTATATCGAACTCCTCACGGACATCCCCATGTCTGATGAGCAGTTATATCAATTATATTCCGATGCAGATTGGTTTAAATCCATGCTGCCCAAATTCTTCCTGATACCAAAACATCTGCGCGATCAGCATTTTCAAACACTGCATGCTGCCTGGCACCATCATATAAACGCGCTTAAACTTCAATCATTAGCGCTCGATGCCACGATTTCTACAAATACATAGTGTTTGGCCTTCTAATCGCCCAGTGTGAGCGTCAGGAGGATCCGTCTCGCGATGACGGAACGCTCACAGCGCCTGCCATACAGACCGCCCTGCAACTACGCGCACTCACTGGCGCCATTACGGCTGCTCATGGTCTTGTTGACGGGCTCAATACGATCCTCACCGAGGCATCCCGTGCGCCGCGGTTTACGCGTTTGCCTGCTACCCTACCCCAGCTCCAGGCGCTCCGCTCAATCTTGGCCTGGTCCCGATCCCTTTTCTTCATCGCGGCGCAACTGACTGAAACCAATCAGGCGCTCCATGAGCTCGATTGCCCATCTGGGCATATAAGCAGTTATGCCGCGCTCTTGCGTGCGCGCATCATCCTTTCCGGCAAAGCGTTTGTTGGCGGATTTCGCGCCGTAGACCCCGAAAACCTGATCATTCATCCAGACAAGAAATTCCTGACTGAAACGGGCATGTGCATTCTCGGGGATGCGGCGATCATCAATGCCGCGTCAGACGTGCCCGACGGTCTCTCAGAATGCCTGATCATCGATCAGCTCAACGCTGCTTTGGACGCCCAACAGACCGCCAGCTTGCTCATTCGTGAGCTTATTCCGTCGCTCTCCCTCAAACGGCTGTCCAGTATCCACTCAAGGATGGCAGAAAACCCGGCGATCTTCGGCCGGCTGCCCCCTGGTTGCGATCCCCTCTCCCCGATCGCGGGATAGAGAGAAAAATGAGGGACGAGAGATGCTTATTCAGCATCTGATGACAGGAGAATAGCCCATGTCCGTTACCCTTGTTCCGCTCAAGCAACTTGTCGTGTGCCAGTCCAATATCCGCTCTCGGCCCTACACGCCGGAGAGTGTCGCAGCTCTTGCCGCCTCGATCGAGAAAAGAGGCCTCTTGCAAGCCCCGCTTGGCTACCGCAAGAGCAAGAAACAGGTTGCCCTCGTCGGTGGTGGCCGCCGCCGCGCCGCCCTGCTTCTGCTCGACAAAGAAGGCCGCATGCCGGACTCCCTCAAATCCGGCATTCCGGTCAATTTGCGTGAGGGCACCCAGGCCGAACACCTCGCCGCTTCCTATGACGAAAACATGGAGCGCGTCGATCTCTCCCCGGTGGAGCAGTTTCGTGCTTTCCAGAGGCTCCGCGATCAGGGCCTGAGCGTTGAGGCTATTGCTATCGAAATGAACGTCACCCCCCGCATGGTGCGGCAGCGTCTTTCCTTATCCACTCTGCATCAAAGCATCCTGGACGCTTTTGAAGAGGGCCGGTTCGGTATCGATATCCTGCAGGCTTTCACGGCAACCGAGAACACCGAGCGCCAGCTCGAAGTGCTCAATGAAATGCTCAACGCATATTACAAATGGTCCCCTCATCAGCTTCGCCGCGAGTTGGTACGAGACGAAATCACACCGTCCCACAGGCTCGTGAAGTTCGTCGGGCGTGAAGCCTATGAATCAGCGGGAGGTTCGTTCACGGAAGATCTTTTCGATGAAAGCCTGTCCTATTGCGACAATCCCGATCTGTTGACCGAGCTCGCACAAACCAAACTCGAAGAGCATGCCGCCGAAATTGCTGAAGAAGGCTGGAAATGGGTCACGCCGGTAATAACCCTGGTGTACTCCGAGATCCGCGAGTTTGGCCGCCACTATCCCGAAGACCGCTTCCGTGATGAGGCCGCCGCAAAACGTGACGCGGAGATCAGTACCCAGCTGGAATCTCTTGAAGCACGTTTTCAGACCGAGACTGATGACGATGCTCTCGCCAAACTGGGAGAGGAATTTGACGCCCTCGAAAGTGAGCGCGAAACCCTCTCGATCGAAGCCTTTAATGACGATCAAATTGCTCAATCTGGTGTCTACGTCTCTGTCTCCCAGACGGGAGAACTTTCAGTGGAACGCGGGCTCATTCGTCCTGAAGACCAGCCAGCCGCTCCAGAAGCCCCCTCGCCTACTTCCGCAGATAACGAGGAAGCTTCACAGACCGACGGCCATAACAAGGCTTATCGCTTTTCCAATCGTTTGGCCGAGGACATCGACCGCGCACTGCAGGCGGGTATCCAGCACGCCATTATGGATGATCCGAAAACCGCGTTTCTGCTTTCCACGGCTCATTTGGCGAAGATCACCTTCAACCACTCGCGCCGGACGGTCACGATTTCCTCTGAAAGCCCTGCCAACACCGCATCTACAATCGAGGTCATCACGTCCCAGAAGGCCTCTGACCAGTATGATGCCTGGTCGGAACGCCTGAAAAATGCCGAGTGTCTGCTTGAAGAGCTGGCCAGCTGGCCTGAAGATGATGTCAAGGCCCTGCATACCTTCTGTGCCGCACATCTATATGCGCGTTCAACCCACTGGGGTCGCAGTAATAATCCGGAAAGCCACCATACTCTGCGTACCCTTCTTGGCTTCAAGCCTGAGAACCATTTCTCCGCTGATACCGCCCTCTTTGGCCACTTCACGAAGGGTCAGATCGCCACAGCCTGCGGTATCATGGATTCAACGATGGCACCTGTTACGAACGCCAAGAAGTCGGACATGATACCCCTAGCGGTCAAGCTGGCCGCCAAGACCGGATGGCTCCCATCCGCTTTCACCGATGAAACTGGCTACGGGCTCATTGCGCCGTCGCCAGCTCGTGAAGACGCATAGACGCTTCAAGAGCTTTAGGAAGGGCGGTTTGCGTTTTCTCCTGGCGCAAACCGCCCTGCTTTATGTTTGCAACTGCCCAAGATTCCATCTGATATGAGAGTCGGTCGATGGCACCCGCGTTTCCGTTTCCAATGTGCCGCGCCGGTAACTGTGTTGCACAGGGTACCCGGCGTCTACCAAGTGCGTCCGGGTTGACTATGGCACCAGTAATGGCCATAGTTGCCATTGTTCCCATTGTTCCCATTGTTCCCAATGTGTGGCGTTGTTGGCGGTGTTTCCAATGTGCGACGGCCTGCCCCGTATTAAACACCGCGTACATTGTTGCCAATGGACGACGCTGCCAACATTGTTACACTCTGTTAACTCTGTTGTGTCAGGTTCCCGCCGTTATGTGGCGTAACCAGCGTCCCACCATGTTTCCATGAAGGAGAGCGTCTAATGCCTCATAAGGTCATCAGTATCGCCACATCAAAGGGTGGCGCGGGCAAGACAACGCTTTGCATTTGCCTCGCCAGCGCATTCGCCGAGCAGGGTGGGAAGATTGCACTTGTCGACACCGATCCCCAAGGTTCGCTGACTTCCTGGGCCGAGAAAGCTGATCTGCCCGAATCCATATCGGTTTTCTCGGAATCTACTGATGAAAACCGCGTCATCGATCTCATTGAGGCGGCGAGCAAAACTCATCATCTGACCATTGTAGACGTGCAGGGAACCGCCAACACGCTAGCTCACACAGCCATGGCCTTTTCCGATCTCGTAATCATCCCCATGAAAGCATCGGAATTTGATGCAAGAGCTGCATTCGATACTCTCACGGCCGTGAGAGCGGTTGCGCGCAGCCGCCGCAGTGACATCGAATTCATGCCGGTGCTCAATTGCCTTTCGCCTGCCATACCATCGCGAACCGCGCAGGCCATTCGAGAAGGGTTCGAACAAGCCGGAATTGCCGTCCAGACAGGGCTTTCTGACAGAGAGGCATTCAGGTGCATCTCAGCCTATGGGGGCTCTCTGTTCGAGCTCTCTGACAGCCAAGCACCCGGTCTAACCAAGGCCAAAGCGGAAGCACTCGATTTTGCCAGCCTGGTCGCAGACAGGTTGGGCATCTCACAAACGCGGGCTGCATAGGGGAGGGCGATATGGTCGAGAAACCCAAACTCACGTTCTTTGAAGAACCACCGGCTAAAGAGAAATCTCCGGCGATAACGCGGACACGCGAGGAAGTCCTCGCTGCTACCCAGGTGATGAACAAGACACGAGGCATCACGCCCGTGAAGCCGCGTTCCAAATCCGGGCCGGTTCCAAAGGAACGGACCCGAACAGATCGCATCACAGCCCGCACCTATCCCGAGCATTCGGCCGTAGCGAAATACCTCTTTGAAAAACACCGCGCAGCTGGGCCCGTCCTTGAAGCTGCCATTCTTCAGTTCGCACGGGACGTGATCAAACGAGGCAGTATCAATGACCAGCTCCTATCCGAGCGCCAGATTGCTGATCTCCAAGCCCTTGTCGATCAGGCGCTCGCCAATAATTAGTGATCTTACATAGACCGCAAAAGGCATATTAAACAACAACTTATAAAATGTACATTTCGCTTGAAAGAAACATAGGCTCGTGCTACATCATTGAACGTCAACGCATACGTTGACCATCCCACTTGGCCGGGCTACTAGCCCACCCCCGTAAATCGGTGGCCCGGCCAATATCCTTTCCCGGTCCAGCCGTATCGTTCGACCTCTTCACCGCCCGAAAGGGAAAAAGGGGAGGGGTCTTCCTGAAACTTTTCAGGAGAAAGACGATGCACCAACAATCCCCGCTATCGCGTGCTGCCACATTATTCGCTGGCACGCCCATAGAGAGACCGCTATCGCGAGCCTCTATCAACGAAACCATGGACACAACCCATGAGTTTGGCAGGTGGGAATGGCGCGACGCTTACGACGCTATCGAAGCTGCCACTGTGCTGCGTATCCTGGCAAGCAATCCCTCCAGCTCCGTGGCTGAACTTCTGACTATCGCCACCCAGCTCCAGCACTGGAAGCCCACACAGACCATACGTTCCATTGCCAGTCAGTCGCGCGAACTCTTTTCCACCCCTCCCATATTGGCAGCTGCGGCCACTGCTCTACTGAATACGCGCACAGACATGCGTGTTCTGGAGCCTTCGGCCGGCAACGGCATGCTGGCAGCTTTTGCAGGCTTGAAAGGCGCCGCGCTCACGCTCAACGAGCCTAATGCTCAGTCACGTTCAATTCTCAAATTCCTCTTCCCCTCAGCCGAAATAATGGCTGCTGATGCCGCCGTCCTTGACGCGTTGACCGCTCCGGACGGGCGATATCACCGGGCCATCATCAACCCACCCTTCGCTCATGCCGAACGTCATCTGAAGACCCTTATGTCCTGCCTTGATACCGAAGGTGTTGCCGTCGCCTTGCTGCCAGCACGATTGACGGACGCCAAGGCATTGTCTGCCGTCCTGGGTGACCGGGCAGAGTGTGACGTTCTGTTGAGTCTCGCTCCCAAGCTCTTCGCACACGCAGGCGTCTCTACCGCTACTGCTCTGGTGCGCTTGATCAAACGCGCTCCGCAAAGGCTCCCCGACGTTCAACCTATCGCCGACTATGACGAGCTGAAAACTACCGTTCAGGACATCCGCCGCGCTTCCAATGCTCAACCAGGCGCGGCTCCATCCAATACTCCAGATTCAGGACAACTTGGTCTGGATCTCGGCCAAGGCTCTGCCACCCGCACCTCCAGAGTCCGGTCCTTCGGCACATTCCGTCCTCCGCTTCCCGGAAAACCCCTGCAATATGGCACCACCGAGCCTCAATCTGCCCAGCCAGCCGGAGACTCTGCCATCTTCGCGCGATACCGCCCCAGCCGTGTGGCTCTCGAAGATGCCAAGCCTCATATCACCCCGCTTGTTGAAACGTTCTCCATGGCATCCGTGCCAGCGCCCAAGCCTACCTACCAGCCGTGCCTTCCCGCCCGAGTAATCAAGTCAGGCATACTCACCGACGCCCAACTGGAATCCATCATCTACGCAGGTCAGGCACACGAACGCTTCATTCCCGGAGCCTATCTGCCCAATGAAAGCGCTCTTGACGTCAATGAGCACCCTGAAGGCCACGCCTATCGCTATGGCTACTTCATCGCCGATGGCACCGGAGTAGGGAAGGGGCGCGAAATCGCCGGCATCCTGATGGACAATCTATGCCGCGGCCGCACCCGTCACCTCTGGATTTCAGAAAGCGCCACCTTGATAGAAGACGCCCGGCGAGACTGGACCGCTCTTGGTGGCCGCGCCCATGAAATCATCGATCTCAAAGCTATCTCGGCCAACGACGATATCTCCAACGTCGAAGGCATCCTCTTTGCGACCTATGCAACACTGCGTATGGGCTCCACCCAAGCGCGCCGTGCCCGCATCGACCAGATCATCGAAGCTTTCGGCACCGATTTCGACGGCTTGATCATCTTCGATGAGGCCCATGCCATGGGCTCTGCGATCCAGATCCAGGGCAAGATCGGTATGGGTAAGGCATCCCAAACCGGCCTCACTGGCCTGCGCCTTCAAAACATGCTCCCAGAGGCCCGCATCGTTTACGTCTCTGCCACCGGCGGCTCTCACGTCGAAAATCTGGCATACGCCACGCGCCTCGGCCTGTGGGGCTGTTCGAAGACGCCCTTCGATACCCGTGAAGCATGCCTTTCCAATCTCTCTGCTGGCGGTCCTGCAGCTCTTGAGCTGCTGATGAGAGAGCTGAAGGGCAGGGGACTCTACACCGCCCGTTCCCTCAGCTACGAGGGTGTATCCTATGACCCTCTCTCCCACGACTTCACACCAGACGATATCGCTCTCTGGGATGAATGGTCAGCCGCCTGGACCGTAATCCACTCCAATCTCCAGGCCGCTCTGGAATCCACCGGCATTGTCGATGAAACCAACGCCACCAATTCCAGATCAGCAAAAGCGGCCGCGCTCTCGGCTTTTGAATCCACTAAACTCCGGTTCTTCGGCCACCTGCTTCAAACCATACAATCACCAGCACTCATCCAGGCCATTGAGGAAGACATTTCCAATGGCCTTGCCCCGGTCGTGCAGGTCACATCCACCAATCAGTCCGTTCTCGAACGCAGGTTGAAGCAGGCTGGCGATATGGGCATCGAGAATATCGACATCACGCCCAAAGAATATGTGATCGATTATCTTGAGAACGCCTTCCCCGTTATCAAGCAACAGCCGATTTATGAAGACGGCGAGATCGTCGACACCACACCTCTGCTCGACAAGGACGGCAACTACGTCGTCTGCCCCGAAGCAATCGCAGCAAGAGAAGCCCTCTTGACCCGCCTTCTCCTGCTCCCTGAATGCCTGGGCGCTCTCGACCAGCTCGTTCTTCATTTCGGTACTGATCGCCTTGCCGAATGTACCTGCCGCTCCCGTCGGCTGGTCATGGACAATGGATCCCGCGCGCTTGTAACCCGGCGGCCAGTTCAAACCCGGCTGAAGCAGCGCGCTTCATGGCAGGTGATGCGGATCTGCTCGTCTTCTCCGACGCTGGCGGTACGGGCCGTTCCTATCACGCCAGTCTCGACCACAAAAACCAGAAGCGTCGCAGCCATTATCTTATCGAACCGGGTTGGCGCGCTTCCAAAGCAATTCAGGGTCTTGGACGCTCGCACCGTTCCAATCAGGCGGTACCCCCGCGCTTCCGGCCGGTATCTACAAATCTCGCCGGGCAGAAGCGCTTCATTTCCACCATCGCCCGCCGTCTTGAGGTGCTTGGGGCCTTCACCAAAGCCGACAGACGTTCGGCCGGCGACCAGCTCTTTTCCGCCCTGGACAATCTGGAAGGCCCATACGCCTTTGGCGCCTATCGCAACTGGGTTCATCAGCTCGCCTCGGGAAAAGCGTGTATCTCTGCAGCTAAATTCGAGGAGCTCACTGGTCTCAAACTGACCGCTAACGCAGCCGCGATCTCTGACCTGCCTGCCATAACACGCTGGCTAAACAGACTCCTGGCGCTGCCTTTCGCAACGCAGAACGCCATCTTCGCAGAATTCTTCGGCCTGCTGGAAGCCTCGCTCGAACAGGCAAAATCACAAGGTATCCTCGATCACGAGATATCCATGATCACCGCCGATGAAATCCGTTTGCTTGAACGCCATCAGCTCCCTGCCGATCCAGAAGCTTTCTTGCCCGGCTATGTCTCTGTCTATGAGACAACCGACATCCTCCACCCACGCTCCTTGGATGCTCTATCAATCGATCCGGACTTCACATCGGGCTATTTCAAGGACCGTAAAACACAAACGCCCATCCTCGCGTCCATGCCCCGGCTGGCTGCAGGAGATAACGGTATTCCCTACACCGTCCTCACGCTCGACAGCCCCTCTTCACGCTGGCATCAGTCAGAAAACGTCCTCATCATGCGCTACGATGAGATCGATCGGGAAGAGTTCACGCGCCTCTGGGAAGCCGCTCAATCCAAACCGGCTCAAATCCTGAAACGCCTGGTCCATATCCTCCACGGTGCCAGCCTTCACCTATGGCGGTCATTCGACTCCTCGGACATCTCCGTCCGTCGCATAATGGATGACAACGGCGATTCCGTTGTCGGCCGGCTGCTCACTGCCAACCAGGCCCAAATGCTTGCCGATATCGAAACCCGTCAGAAACCCGATCACCTTATCTCCCAGCTGAGAGAGGGGCGATCCATAAGCCACACCGCTTCTCGCCTTCACCTTGTGCCCACTCGCTTCATGGACAAGCCCGTGATCGAGATTCGTGGCTGGAAAGCCGACGATCTTCCATTCTGGACCTCCCTAGGTGCCCAAGCGCAACGCCATTCCTACCAGATGCGCCTCACGGTGCCAGATCAGGAAGCCCTGGGCTTCCTTCAACGGCTACAACAATCCCGGCCCGATCTCGTCTTGGCGGCCTGACGTATGATTATCCCTGCACGCGTCCCCTGGGGTAGGAGAACTCTTAACTCAATCGCTCTATTACAAACATTGGGCTCTCTGGACAGTCGCCTATATCTGTTTTGTTGTTAGACACGCACTGAACTCAAATATTGAACGCCGGAGTGCAGAGTTTTCAGGCGCAACACATTCTTGTGAAAGGCTCTCCAATCAAATGCGGGACCAATCGGGTCTTAGGTAAGCTCGCGCGTCCTGTTGAGGGCACCAGCAGCTCCGTGCGTATAGCCTATCAGGTAACCTGTTCTGCAGAAGCGGGGGCAAGCGGCATGTCCGAAATTACAGCGCGTTCCGGGGACGAAGCCGGTTCCGAGACCATTCTTACGATACCGGGAATGGGCAGTGATCACTGCGCAGGCATCGTGTCGGAATCCATCCGCCGGCTCCCTGGCATCGCCAAGGTAAAGACCAATATCGCCGCCCATCGCGCCAGCGTGCGCTTCGACCCCGCGCAGACCGGTCCCGAGGCCATCCGCACGGCGGTGGAGAAGGCGGGATATGAGGTTGACGCGGTTCGAACGGCCTCTTCGGCGCACGACAGTGAGGATGCCGAAGAACGATATCTTGCCCTGGCGGTGAAACGGCTTTGGATCGCCGCAATTCCCGCGACGCTGATCATGCTGCTGATGATCCCGCACATGTTCTGGCGCCCGGTGCCGGGTTACCTCGCCATCGTTGCGGTTCTGGCCTTTCCGGTCGTGTTTCTTTATGGCGGCTGGGCGACGCACAAATCAGCCTGGCGCTCGCTGACCAACCGCACCGCCAATATGGATGTGCTGATCTCCATGGGCAGTCTGCCGCCCTATCTGATCGGGCTGGCCGGTTTCATCTGGCCGATGACCAGCTTCATCGAGATGGCAGCCACCATCATGACCTTCCACCTGCTGGGGCGCTATCTGGAAACCCGCGCCAAGGGCAGGGCCAGTCAGGCCATCAAGCGGCTGCTGGCGTTGGGGGCCAAGACCGCAACCGTGATCCGCGATGGACGCGAGGTGGACATCCCGGTCGCTGAGCTGGCTATCGGCGATGTCATGCGGGTGCGCCCGGGCGCCAAGATTCCCACCGACGGTGAGGTGGTTGAAGGCACGAGCCATGTCGATGAATCGCTCGCCACCGGCGAGCCGGTTCCTGTCGAAAAGCAGCCCGGCGATGCGGTTCTCGGCGCGACCATCAACAAGGAAGGCGTATTGACCGTGCGCGCGGCGCGCGTTGGAGCAGACACCTTTCTGGCGCAGGTGATCCGGCTGGTAGAGGAAGCGCAAAGTTCAAAGGTGCCGATCCAGGAGTTCGCCGACCGGCTGACCGGGCGCTTCGTACCGGCGGTGATCGTGATCAGCCTCGCCAGTTTCGCGGCATGGCTGGGCTTTGCCGAGCAGCTGCGTCCGATACTGGAGTGGGGCTCGGGCTTTCTGATGTGGGTGAACCCGGAGATCTCGCCCCTGCCTGCGGCCCTGCTGGCTGGCATCGCGGTTCTGGTGATCGCCTGCCCCTGTGCGCTTGGACTGGCTACGCCCACCGCGCTCATGGTGGGCTCCGGTCTGGGGGCGGAGCGGGGCATCCTGATCCGTTCCGGTGAAGCGATCCAGACGCTGAAAGACATCAAGCTGGTCGTTCTCGACAAGACAGGCACCATTACGATGGGCCGGCCTGCTCTGGTGGGCGTATCCGCTGCTGACGGCGTGACGGAGGACGAGGCGCTGCGCCTGGCCGCCAGTGTTGAAGCAGGCTCTGAACACCCGCTGGCTGAAGCGATGCGCAAGGGCGCTGAAGAAAGAGGCGTCAGCCTTACCCCTGTCAAAGGCTTCAAGGCGCACGCTGGCAAGGGGGTCGAGGCCCAGCTGGACGCTGAAACCGTGCGCGTCGGCAACCCGCGTTTCCTGACCGAAAACGGTGTTGATGTTCCCGACACGCTGCTGGACGCCCTCGCGGGGTACGAAAATAACGGGCAAAGCGCCGTACTTGTCGCGCGTAATGATGACGCCGTCGGTGTCATCGCGGTTTCCGACACGCTGAAGGCGGATTCCAGGGCCGCCATCGCAGCCCTGCACGCCATGGGACTGCACACGGTGATGATCACCGGCGATAACGAGCGAGCTGCGCGTCATGTCGCCGCTCAGGTCGGGATTGACCAGGTTCTTGCCGGGGTGCTGCCCGAAGGCAAGGCCGACGAAATCCGCCGCCTGCAGGAGCAGCATGGCCCGCATGTCGCCATGATCGGAGATGGCATCAACGATGCGCCAGCCCTGAAACAGGCCAATGTCGGCATCGCCATCGGCGCCGGGGCCGATGTCGCCATCGAGGCCGCGGATGTGACACTGGTGAGTGGTGAGCTGGGCAAGGTGGTGGAAGCCATACGGCTTTCGAAGGCGACTTTCCGCAAGATCGTGGAGAACCTGTTCTGGGCGTGGTTCTACAATCTGGCCGCCATTCCACTCGCTGCAGTCGGCCTGCTGCACCCGATGATCGGCGTCATCGCGATGACGGCCAGCTCTCTGTCGGTGATCGGCAACTCGCTCCTGCTGAAGCGGGCCAGATTGAGCGACTGAGCCTGAACGTCAGGCTCCCCGGTTAGCGGAATAGATCGAAATCGAGCCGGTGACAGTCGGGACAATTTTCGTCTCCCGAACGTCTTCAAATCCGGCCTGCTCCATCAGCAAGGGCAGCACGCCATCTGCGTTCGGGATTGTATCTTCAATCCCGTCCAGTCTCTGCACGGTGTTGCGGAACAGGGTCCGCATTAGCTTTGTCCTCTGCAAACCGTAATCGGCGATCACCAGCCGTCCTCCTACGGGCAGAATATCGAAAGCCTGCGACAGGATGCGGCGCTTCTCCGCCATCGGCACCTGATGCAACACCAGGCTGCTGGTGATCACGTCTGGCTGCCAGCCGTCAGGCAGGCTGGCCTCGCCAAAAAATCCCTCGATGAAAGTTATTCGCGCCTCGCGCTTACGTGCCTTGCGCTTCGCACGTGCCAGAACGGACGGGTCAGGATCAAGACCGGCCAGGTCCGCGCTAGGCTCCGTACCGCTTATTGCCAGCAGCAAGGCGCCGGTGCCGCACCCGATATCGAGTATCCGCATGCTGCGCTGGGGGGCGATGTCGCGGACAAGGGCGGTCCGCCACACCTTTTCACGCGTCATCAGCGCGATGGCTGCGTCGTAGGCGGGGGTCAGCCATGCCTTGCCGAGGGCGGGCGTGAAGGTTTGCGGGGCAGGGTCGGCCATGGTGGTGATCCTTGCTTGGAGCAGTGGGGTTGTGGGCGGTGTTGGACCAATGATCAGGTCGAGTTCGGGTCAGCAGTCGAGGCGATACGGTTGATGATCGGGCAGTCTGGACGGTCATCGCCTCCACAGGCCCTGGCCAGCGTCTCCAGTGCTGCAATCATCGCATTAAGTTCGGTGACGCGGGCACGTAGCTCCTTGATATGTCCGTTGGTGAGGTGTTTCACATCGGCGCTGGAGCGTGAGCGGTCCTGCCACAGGGCGAGCAGGGCCTTCACATCCGGCACCGAAAAGCCCAGCCGCCGGGCCGCGCCGATAAAGCGCAGCGTGTGGATGTCCTGCGGCGTGTAGACGCGATAGCCATTGGCCGTGCGCCCTGGCTGGAGGAGGGTAATCTCCTCGTAATAGCGGATCATCTTGCGCGAAATGCCGGACGCCTTTGTCGCTTCGCCGATATTCATCGCACCCGGCTCCTAAATCACGCCATACATGCGCAGCGGCATCCAGATCGCCATGGCGATCATGATCAGGTTCTCGGTCAGCGAGATGAAGCCCAGCGGCACGCGGCTCTCTCCACCCATGCAGGCGCATTTCAGCTTGCGCCGCTCGATATAGACGGCCCTGAACACCGAGACCGCGCCAATAGTGCCGATAAAGAGGGCGACCGGGGAGGCGAGCCAGATCAGGCTGCCCGCCAGCATGAGAAGACCTGCACCGGCCTCCGCAAACGGATAGATACGCCCATAGGGCACCCAGCGCCGCGCCAGCAGGTCGTAATTGAGGAACATGGTAGCGAAGGCTTCAATATTGGTCAGCTTCTGCAGGCCCAGCAGCACCATCGCGATGGCGATGAAATATTCCACCGTGTGCAGGCCGACGATAGGCATGTTCGATTGCCAGGCGACGGCGAGGGCGAGCAGGGCCGATATCGAGAACAGCGCAATCACGGGCGTGTAGGTCGTTTCCTTTTTCGGCTTTGCCACACCCAGATAGGCTTCCAGCGCCTCATAGCCGCCGACGCGCTGGCCATCGATGAAAGTCTGCGGCGTGGTCTTCACGCCATGCTCGGCCTTGAACGCGTCTACAGCCTCGCGGCTGGTCAGGAGGTGGTCCTCAACTTTGTAGCCCTTGCTGCGCAGGAGATGACGGCTCTTCAGCCCGTAGGGGCATTTATGCTCGGGCGTTTCCATGCGGTAGAGCTTGGCGGTCTTTCCGGTCACTGGAAGTTTCCTTTCAACGGTATGCGGGGTCGGCTGGCGCGTACCGTGAACCTTACCACCATGGGTGGGTCAAGGGCCGCGATGTAAGGGTCTGCACGACTGGATATGACAGGTCGGCCAGTGCCCGCTTTTTTGCTTTTACGCGACGAACTGCGGGATAGTTGTGGGCCCTTGGTGAGCTCACTGTGATGTGAGGTGACGCGCGCCGTTTCATGATCGACATTCGTGAGATGACGGATCGCTCTCTCGGCCAGGTTATAAAACGACCGGTGGAACCAGATCGCTTGGCCGGTGTGTTTGCGGGCGGCGGCGCGCTGGCCGCGTTATCCGGGTTGGCCGGCGCAACCTGTTGCATCCTCCCGATAGCCTTGGCCAATCTCGGGGCGGGAACGGCCTTGCTCCTCCACTTGCGTTTCTTTGTCCGTAACCAGCTCTGGTTATCCGCAGCCGCTTTGGCGCTTGTCGCGTTGGCCGGATATCTCGCGTTCCGCGGAGGGCGCAAACCGTCCCGGATCGTGACCGGGGTCCTCGTCCTGTCTGGCCTACTTGCCGCTGCGTCGCTCATTGTGCCGCACTTTGAGACGGAGCTTATGCGCTGGGTGTATGGACGATGAATGCGATCCTGACCCACTCGACGCTGACCTGCCCTGAATGCGGCCACGTTTCCCGAGACGAAATGCCGACCGACGCTTGCCAATTTTTCTACGATTGCAAGGGATGCGGCGCCGTGCTGCGTCCGGAGGCGGGTGATTGCTGCGTCTACTGTTCCTTTGGCGATGTTGCCTGCCCGCCTGTCCAAATGGACAAAGGCTGCTGCGGCACCTGATCCA
The DNA here is from genome assembly GCF_041429775.1 of Glycocaulis abyssi. Lineage (NCBI taxonomy): Bacteria > Pseudomonadati > Pseudomonadota > Alphaproteobacteria > Maricaulales > Maricaulaceae > Glycocaulis > Glycocaulis abyssi. Next base: position 104,940 of record NZ_CP163422.1, read on the forward strand.
ATAGGGCGCGGGGGTACGCTTTGCCCACGCAGATCGAGGTCATCACACAACGACAGGCACACTCTTCACGATCCCCTGGGCCATTTCGGCAAACACATCCGCCTTGCGGCGTTGATCAGGATGAGGTGATTGGTCGGCTTAAGGTTGATCAGCGTTCTAGATGGCCTGACGGTCTTCCGTGTTGATTATGACGATCAACGCGATCCCGCAGGACAGTGGACAAGTGTTGGTTGGCGCGTCAGACGCCCTGACGCACCGTATTGATCCGCTCAGCGGTGCCAGTGGAACGTATTCTGCCCGGGTTAAGCAACGCGCGCAGGCGTGGTTTCAGGGCAAGCGCCGGTTTTTCGACCCAGACACGCATCAACCAGCCAGTCAGCAATGCTGCCGGTGCCATCACTACAAGCAATGTGAATGCTCCCGCCCCGGGATGGAGTGCGAGCACGATCTGGCCTATCGGCCAGTGCAGGATGTAGACGCCGTAGGATACGTCCTCGACCTCACGCACGGCCACGCCGATATGGCCTGGAATGCGCAGGAAGCCTGCCCACAGCGTGACATATCCCATCGCCAGCTGACCGGCGATCATGGCGGCAGGCGTGTCCTTGAGGGCAAAGGCGAAGAGGACAACCAGCAAGCAGCCGAGCGGCGTCAGGGCAATCCGGTCGCGCAACGCGAAGAACGCCGCCCCGGCCATGAAGGCACCGCCGAACCGCGCGGACGCATCAACCGTTGCCGCGCCGATCCCGTCCCATGGCTGTATCATGTGAACGACCGAGAATGCAGCGGTTCCCATAAACAGCGCCACAATGATGGATGGGCGGCGGAACAGCCCCACTGCCGCCAGAATGCCTGCGGCAAGGTAAGCCAGCAATTCATAGCGGATTGTCCAAAGCGGGCCGTTCATTTCCTGCATTGGGTGCGCCGAGAAGACGCCCGGAAGGCTGGCTTGCGGATCGACCTGGGAAAGCAACAACAGAGGGAAAACCCAAGTCTCACCCTGTGCAAAATAGCCTCCCGGCCCTAAGCCGCTGAAAAGCGGTCCAACGAAGAGCCAGAGCAGAAGCACTGCAAAAATCAATCCGGGGAAGATGCGCAGGAACCGGGACAGGGCGTAGCTTGTCATGTCGGCAGAGCGCATCAGGCTCGCGGCGATCATGTAGCCTGACAGAATGAAGAACCCGTCGAGCGCGAACTGTACGGCGACATCGAGGGTTTCTTCAAACACGCCCGTGATTGGCAATCCCATGGGCAACATGATCGCGTGCCCGCCAAGCACAAGAAATGCGAAACCGATGCGGATGGCCGTGAAATTGTTGGCATGATCCTCCAGACGGCCATGGCCATTTGAAAGCATCGCACTGGACCATTTCGGAACACTCATACGCCATCTCCCCGTTCACGAGACAGCAAGTGCAAGACTCAGTCCGCATTTATCCCGGAAATGAGGGACCGCGCCGCCGGTAGCGTATTCGTTCACAAGCAGCAACACATCGCGGGTGTTTGACGAATGATACTCCTGAGGATCAGAGGCGCGTTGGCGTCTGGAGCGATAGCGCTGGCCGTTTCCGGATGCGCCAGCATCGCGCCTGACTCCAGCTTTGCAGAGGTCTCGGCGCTGGTTGAAGCGCGCACCGGCGCCGCGCCCGGCTGGGCAAGAACCGATGAGGATAGAGCCGCACTGTCCGCCTCGGTCGACAGCCTTCTGGAAGCACGGGTGGGAATGGATGAGGCCGTGGCCATCGCCTTTCTCAACAGTCCCGCCATCCAGTCCGATCTTGAGGAACTCGGCATAGCCAGAGCCGCATTTCTGTCTGCGGTATTACCACCCAACCCGGTTATCGAAGTGGTCCGCGCCGCCCGCGGCAACGAGCTGGAGGTGAAGGTCAGCGTATCACTCCTGGAGCTGTTGTTCTGGCCGCAGCGGGCAAGAGCTGGCGAAGCGCGCATGGACGCCGCGAGAGCCGACGCGGCGCGGCGGCTTGCTGAGGCGGCAGCAGATGTGCGGATCGCCTATGTGGATTACGTTGCAGCCCGCCAGGCGCTTGATCTTTACGAGCAGGCTGAAAGCGCGGGTGAAGCGGCCCGGCTGGCCGCGCAGGCGATTTATGCTGCAGGCAATATCGCACGTGTCGATCTGGACCGGCAGCGCCAGTTTGCAGCACGGATGACAGCGGAACGCATGCGTGCGGAAGGCCGCATCGGCCCGGCATTCGAGCGTCTGACCGCAGTCCTCGGCCTGGACGGACAGCAGGCGGCCGCGCTTCAGACATTGTCGCGTCTTCCTGCTCCGCCAAACAGGATGATTGATGCCGACCGGGTAGCAGAGGAGGCCGTCAGTGACAGCTTCCCGGTAGCCGTGGCGGAAGCGAGGCTCCGGGAAGTGGCCTCGCGGCGCGGCATCAGGAATGTCGAAGCTCTGCTGGGTGATGTTGAACTGATCGGAGAGTTCGAGCGTCAGGGGCGCTGGTCTGAGGCCTACGGGCTGGGCTTTACGCTGCCGCTTGATCTGGGAGCCTCCGGACGCTTGCGGGCGGGCGCTGAGTTCAGACAGGCTTGGCAACAGCTCCAGCAAGCGCGCCTGGAAAGCCTGACCGCCAGCCGTTCAGCGGCCATGCGAGCAGAAGCGGCCCGTGAACTGGCGCTGTTCCATCGCGACGTATCCCTTCGGATTTCCGCCGATGTATTTGACGGCGTGGTCCGGGACTTCAATGCCATGCAGATCGGCATGTTCGAGCTTCTGCAGGCACGGCGCGACCGGGTCGAGGCGGGTCGCGACTATGTTCAGGCCGTTGCCGAATACTGGCAGGCACGCGCCGACCTTGAACGGCATGTCCGGCTGGCGGACATCGAGACTTCATCTGACCCGTCCCGTCGGCAGGAAACGCCCGCAAACGCTCCGTCTCCTGCAACACATGATCGAGCACACCAGCATGAAGGGCATGTTCACTGATGAGCGAGTTTCTACTTAGCCGTCGCGGAGCGATTGCCGCAGCCGGTCTGGCCGCAGCCGGGGCAGGTCTGGCAACGGGCCGCGCGAACGCCTCAGCGTCCAATCCCGGCCCCCATCATGCGCGCACTGTGGAACCCGGCGATTATCCTCCCGGAGAGCCCGGCGTTCACTACACGCCTGTCGTCACGCCGAACGGCTCAACGCTTCCCTACAGGCTCGTCGGCGGCGTGAAGGTGTTCCACCTTGTCGCTGAAGAGGTCGAACACGAGTTCGCGCCGGGGCTGACGGCTACCTGCTGGGGCTTCAATGGCCAGGTCCATGGCCCCACGATTGAAGCCGTTGAGGGCGACCGGGTGCGGATTTACGTCACCAACCGGCTGCGCGCGGCGACATCGGTCCATTGGCATGGCCTGATCCTGCCGTCCGGCATGGATGGTGTCGGCGGCCTGACGCAGCCGCTGATCCGTCCGGGCGAGACGTTCCGGTATGAGTTCCCGCTCGTGCAGCACGGAACGCAGATGTATCACGCCCACCACGACGAAATGACCCAGATGGCAATGGGAATGATGGGCATCTTCGTCATCCATCCCCGCCGGGCTGAGCGGCGTGTTGATCGCGACTTCGCCCTGCTTCTGTCGACGTGGAAGATCAGGCCGGGCGCGCGCCGTCCCGATCCCAACGAGATGACGGATTTCAACATTCTGACGATCAACGCCAAGGCCTTTCCCGGCACCGACCCGCTGGTGGTGAGGCAGGACCAGAGAGTGAGAATGCGCGTCGCCAACCTGTCGGCGATGGACCATCACCCGTTCCACGTGCACGGCCACACCTTCCAGGTTGTCGGCACTGACGGCGGCGAGATACCGGAAGCGGGGCGCTGGCCGGAAGCCACCGTCCTCGTGCCTGTGGGCTCTGCACGCACCATCGAGTTTGTTGCAGACAATCCCGGTGACTGGGCCGTTCACTGCCACATGACCCATCACGTCATGAACCAGATGGGACACGATATCGAGAACATGGTCGGAGTAGACCAGTCATCGTTCGCCGGGCTGGTTGGAGATCTGGTGCCCGGCTACATGGCGATGGATGGCAACGACATGGCGGCCCACGGCGAACATGTCGAAATGGGCCATATGGCCATTCCGGAGAACTCCATCCCGATGGTGGGAGCACAAGGCCCGTTCGACTATATCGGCATGGGCGGGATGTTCACGATCATGAAGGTGCGCCCCGGCATCACGCGTTATGACGATCCGGGCTGGTACAGGGCGCCGGACGGGACCACGGCACGCGTGGCAACGCCCGGCGAACTCTCGCGGGACGGTATCCGCACCTGACGGACTTCCACATCCGCTTCAGGAATCCTCCGGCAGCTGGAGCGTTCGCGCCAGCGCCTTGCGGGCACGATACAGGCGGTTCTCGACAGCCTTGGCACTCATTCCGAGAACGGCTCCGGCCTCAGCCATGGTGAGACCGTCGAGGGCGGTGAGCAGCAATGGCGCCTTGAGACCGTCCGGCAGGCTCGAGATGGCAGCATCGGCCCGGCGTAGTTCATCGCGGTCCAGAAGCTGAGTTTCAGGACCGGCCTCGAGCGAGGGCGGATCAGCCTGCCTTTCGGAAATCTGACCCAGCGCCATCATGAAACGGCGAACCTTCCGGCGTCGCGCCATATCACGGCACTTGTTCAGGGCAATCGCGCGAAGCCAGACGTCGAAAGCCCGGCCGGTATCGAACCGTGCCAGGGCCTGCCAGGCCGAGATGAACGTGAGCTGCACAATCTCCAGAGCATCATCGCTATTGCCGCTGTAGCGGCGCGCAAAGCGGTACAGCCCGTCCTTGTGGCGTGTCATCAACTGCCCATAGGCGCGCTCTTCACCCGCGAGAGCGCGGTGAACGAGATCGGTGTCGCTGTCTTGTGGCTCCCCGGTCACCAGTCCTGATCGGTCAGGGAAGCGGTTACGGTCGCATCAAAATGTTCTCTCTGGCTGGCATCGAGTATCTCGCGCACATCGAGAACATAGCGGATTGTCTCCAGCTGAAGTTCGCCCATCGCGTGATGGAAGTCATGGATCGCCGCGCGAACATTGTCGTCGAGCTGGTGGTCTGCCTCGATGGCTGCCGCCAGCCGGGTATTCGCCGCGCGCATTTCGCGTTCGCGGGCCTGGCGTTGAGCGGTATAGCGCGCCTCGATCTCGGCGACGCGGGCTCTCTGCCCGGCGGACAGGTCCAGCTCGTGATGTATGATGCGGTGAAGGGATGGCTCTGCTGCAGCGGACGAGAAGTAATGTGTGGCGCACCAGGCCGCAAACACGCCTGCAAGGACCGCGAGGACGAGGCTTAGAGCGAGGTAGATACGAAGTCGTGTCATCGGCTTGTTCCCGTCAGCAATGTCGATGGAGCAAGCGGGGTGTTGGTGGAGAAAACCGCCATATCTTCCACCGTATGCCGTGGTGGCGCGCTAAGGAGCGCCGTGGCAAAGCCGAGCGCCAGCGCCGAGGCCGTTGCGGTTACAGGAAGTGCGCGCAGCCAGGCCGTTACCCGGCCAGATTGCATGACTTCGATCCGGCTCCAGACGCGCGCTTCCAATCCGGTGAGATCGCGGTCTGGCTCCGTCCTGAGTAGGCGGTTCAGAAGATTATCCAGCTGGTTCATGGTTTTCGCCTCATGCGTCCTACGATTTTACGTCCCGGCGCGGCATGTCCCTCATCTGCTGGTGCCCACCGGCCGGTAACGGCGCGGCGTTCCAGCTGAAATGATCAGTCAGAGGCCGGGAAGGGATAACGCCCGCTAATGCGTAAATACTCCAGAAGCGCCTGATCAGGGAGAGCAATCGATGCCATTACTCAGACTCGCAATAGCCAGCGCCGCCGTCATGTTGCTGGCCGCCGCCGCGTTCGCACACACGGTGATGACCCATTCCAGTATCCGCGATGGTGACGTGCTGGGCGAAGCGCCTTCGTCGTTCGATTTCGGCTTTGCCGACCCCGTCTCTCTCGTCGGGCTTGAGCTTGCCGTTGTCGACGGAGACGCAATCGATATCGGGTTTGAGCGCGTTCGGGGAATTCAGGACGAGTTTTCGGTACCGTTCCCGCCGCTCGAAGAGGGCAATTACGTAATCCGGTGGCGCGCCGCGGCGCAGGACGGCCATGTCATGCGCGGCGAAATAGCCTTCGAGCTGAACGCCGACGCACACGCCGATGAGCACGGGCAACAGTCTTCCGGACACGACGATCACCACGACCATCACCATGATCATCACGATGAGGGCGCGCACGATGATCATGCAGGGCATGGTGATATGGTAGGGCTGATCCGGTCAGTCCCGTCCGATGGTGCCATTGTCGATAGCGGTCTCGAGCGGATCGAGCTGCATTTCGATCACCCGATGGCCGTGCGGTCGATCCAGCTGTCTACGCTCGCGATGGAGCGGATTACCGTTGAGTTCGAGGCGCAGGAGGCCCCAGTCACCTCCATTGAGGCCGCTACCGAACCTCTTGACCCCGGCGAATACGAGTTGAGCTGGCGGGCTGATGGTGGCGACCATGAGATGAGCGGGACTGTCCGCTTCACTGTCGAGTAGAGTAGAGGCGCTGGCGCTTGATGCAGGTGCGCGTGCGATCAGCCAGAATGGGGCGGGGTTATACCCAGTACGGCGACGCACGCCACCACGCCTGCGCCGAGACCGGCCTCCACCAGTACCGCCCATCGTATCCGCCCGGCGGCCTGATCGGTCAGGCGCTGGGCGAGCGCTGGCGCAAGAACGAAGCGGTTGAGCGCCGCAAGGCCTACCATCCCGGCAAACAGGGCGAGCTTGACGATCAACCAGCTGCCATAAGCGGTCTCCAGCGTCGACATCACCCGGCCCGGCCCCGCAACAAGCACGGTGTTGGTCACGCCCGTGATGACCAGCGCCGCGACGGCAACGCTCCCGATGCCGGAAAAGCACGACAGGAGCTGAGCGGTCCGCTGGCGGTAGTCTCTCGACGCAGCCTGCGGAGCGAACAGCCGCGAAAGAAAGAGGCCGAGCGCACCCAGCCACACTGCCGCTGCGAGAATGTGGGCAACGGTAGAGGCCTTGTGCAGCCCGCCTTGCAGGCCCTCACCGGACGCGGCATGGCCGGTCCAGGCGAAACTGGCGAGCGCTGCAGCGAGGAGCGCAAGGGCGGCCCATGCTCCAGACTGTCCGCGCCAGACCAGAAGCGCGCCGAGTGCCAGACCGGCAAGGATCGTGCGCGCGAGGAAACCCAGGGCCGGATCGAAGGTCGTCAGAATGAAGACCGCTCCATCCGGCGAGAACACCTCAGGCCACGAGTCCAGAACCGCGTGAGAGAAGATCAGACCATTTGCAAGAGCTCCGGCGGCCAGCAGGCCGCAGCAGAGCGCGAGGGCCATCCGGCTTGCCCTGCCGGGTTTTTCCCCCGCCCAGAGCAGGGCCGCGAGAACACCGGCACCAAGCAGCCCCGTTCCGTATTGCAGTGTGCGAACAGTTATCTCCGCAGCGTCCATGATGCCCACTCCAGCGGTCTTGCACTACGGGCCTATACGCGCCGGACCCCGACGTCACTTCGTCCCGTTTCACCTGGTCCGGGAAGGGCATCGCCCCGACCGGGCGCCATCACACCTGACAGCCTTCAATGATAGCAAGGAGAAGAAGATGACCTTTGTTTCGCTCGGAGCCCGGCTTGCCGCCGCCACGCTTTTCGGCCTCTGCACGACCGCCGCCCTGGCACACGAGGTGGAGGTTGTCGGCGATGGCCGCTATCTCGTGATTGTTGGCTTCGTTAACGAGCCGATCTTTACCGGTGAACGTAACGGCCTTGATCTGATCATCCGCCCTGCAGGCGAACGCGAAGCGATTCCTGGGCTGGAAGACGGACTGTATGCCGAGCTCATTGCGCCAGATGGCGAGACACGCAGAGCCTTCGATATACGCCCGCAATATCCGCATCCCGGACGCTATACCTTTGACGTGATGCTGACAGAGCCTGGCCGTTATCACGTGCGGGTGTGGGGCGAGATTCACGATGTCAGTTTCGATGTGACGCTGCCACTCGACGAGGTGACACCGATTTCAACGCTGCGTTTCCCAACGGAGTGATCCCAGCAGCAGCGCTCGCCGAGGACTCTAAAACGCTGCCAGACGCCCATTTTGAGTTTGTGCTGTCTGACCAGCATAGAATGCCGGGGCATTTGCAGGAGCCTTACTAATGCCTGCAAAGGGCAGGAGGTTCGGCGCCTAAACCACTCGAGGGCAGATGACGCCGTCTAATCGGCGATAGCGTCTCGGCAGATCTGAATACTCACTGCTACACGGCAAGCCCTTTGCAGTGATCACAGGCGAAAAAGCTACTTTCGGGCGGTTTGCTCGGGACCCCGGCGCATTGGGGTTGGGTCCTCCAAACTAGCAATGAGATCAAGGGTCTCATGTAGCCGTCCCTTGCCGCTGGAGCTGTCCAGTCTAATTCGCTGATATATCGTTTACTCTTGCCCGATTTATACGCCTGCTATAAACCGCCGCCATGGCAAAACCTTCGTCCAAAATAAGCGTAAGGGTCGCTATCGCTGCCGCCCATCAGAAGCGGCACGAACAGTTTCTCTATTCCCTGTCCACGAAATACAACACTCCAATATATACCGTAGGCTCGCTTATCGTTACACGTTGTACTAGCGCCGTTCTCGAAAACTTACCTCAGAATTTTTATGCGCCGCCAAATGATAGCGCTGTTTATGTGATTTCAATCCCTCGCATTCTTCATACGCATGTTCAAGAGATCATAAACGTTTCTATTACGACATTCTTCTATCACACGATGCACCTATTTTATACAGATTCACGTATTCAAACCGATGTCATGTATTCTCTCGCAGAATCGTTGGAAACGACCGTTTCTGAACTTTTCGCCTGCCTCCATGACAATACGCCTATACCGCCCGGCGCCACCACCATGAGCAAAGTGTAAAAGTCAGACAGCGGGACTGACAGGCTTTGGCCAGAGGAAAGGCCTCTGGAGCCTGCTCAGGAGACCCGCCATGCCTCGCAAAGCTCTACCGCGCACACAGCGCGCGGACATCTACGAAGAGATCACCAACAAGATCATCAGCCAACTCGAAGACGGCCGGCTGCCTTGGGTTCAGCCATGGGCTCGCAATGGAAATTCCTCTGTTGCCATGCCACTGAACGCCTCAACCGGCCGCACCTATTCCGGCATCAATATCCTGCTGCTCTGGGGCGCTGCCATCGAGCGGGGATTTGCCGGCCAAAGCTGGCTCACTTTCCGGCAGGCTCTTTCCCTTGGTGGAAATGTCCGCAAAGGCGAGCGCGGCACTACCGTGGTCTATGCCGACAAATTCGTGCCTCAATCCGAGAAGGACCGCGCTCTTCAGTCTGGCGACGAGCCTTCCGCCATTCCTTTTCTGAAACGCTTCACCGTTTTCAACGCCGATCAGTGCGAGGGGCTTCCCGAACACATTGCCCCCCAGGCTCCGCCAGTGCCGGAAGGCCTGATCGACCCCACGGTCCACGCAATCATCTCCGCAACGGGAATCGACTTTCGTATTGGCGGGGACCGCGCTTTCTATGTGCCACGTCATGACTACGTGCAGGTGCCACCACCCCAGGCCTATTTCGACACGATTGACTGGCATCGCACCGCCCTGCATGAGCTGGGTCACGCCACAGGTCATCCTTCGCGCCTTGACCGCGATCTCTCCGGCTCCTTCGGCTGCAGGAAATATGCTTTCGAAGAGCTCATCGCTGAGATGACAGCGGCCTTCACATGCGCCGCCCTTGGCATCGAGCCAACCGTGCGGCACGCCGACTATATCGGCTCCTGGCTAGAGGTTCTGCGAGAGGACAAACGCGCCATCGTCCGCGCTGCCAGTCAGGCCAGCAAGGCGGCAGACTGGATTCTCGCTTTCCGGCCGGCTCTTGAAGCAGATGCAGCGGGCGACCAACTCGAAGCCCAAGCAATAGCTGCTTGAGCATTATCAGTATCGTCGCATGCTCTGGCCAACCCCAGTTTTCCAGAAATTGCATATTACCGGATCGGCTAACCGGTTTAGCCCCCTGCCATATCTGCACCGGCGCCTTCTCCTTCGCATAAGCGCGAGGGGGAGGCGCCTACGGCGCTTTCAGCAAGGCTGAAAACCCACACGGGACCTTACAAGCTCACCCTTCAACACCTCTGCCTCAAATCTTTAAATTCCAATCTCAATTTATCGAATTGCCACCCCCATAAGTGCCAACCCGGATACGCATTTACCCGGACGGTCCATCCCGCTCTCAAATTCAAGAAATGAGGGAATGAAGTTGAACCTGATGATCGAGAAGCAGTTGGCGATACGCGCCAGACGGTCACCAGGATCGACAGGAGAGACTATTATGGCCAGCTTTGACATCACGGGCCACCTCGGCCAAGACGCCGTTATCCGCGAGATTGGTCGTGCTAACGGTTCGACTACAGAAGTCGCTTTCATCTCGATCGCGTCAAATGACTACGCCGGCGCCGATCGCCAGGGCAAGCCGATCTACAATGTGAACTGGTACGATGTAGCCACTTTCCGCAAGGATCTGATCAGCTTCCTGAAGAAGCACGGCAAGAAGGGCGCCATGCTCCAGATCCGTGGCGATATGGACAGCGAGCGCGTTCAGGCGGACGGCAAATACTTTTCCGTCACCCGCTTCCGCGTCGGCCAGACCGGCTTCATGACGCTGCTGCGCCCCGCCTCTGAGAAGAGCGCTGATGAACGTCAGTCATCCGCCGAGCAGCGGCCCGCATTCGCCTCCGATACGCTCGACGACAACATTCCGTTCTAGCGGACACCTAGCCAGCGGCAGTGCCATAAGGCGCTGCCGCCCGCTTTCCCACTTCACACACTCTGGAGGTTCGTCATGATGACGAATAGCGAGCGCGCCGAACGCGGCGAGGCTGCCGTTGACGGCTATCTGGCCTATGGCGGCGATCTGAGAGGCAGCTTCGACACCGAGGAACTGCTCCATGACGTTTTCACCGACCTGCACCATTGGGCGGTAGGGCAGGGCCTGTCTAGGCGTGATGTCGAAACCACCTTCGGCAAAGCCGCCCAATCCTATCTCGACGAACTGGCTGAAGACGAAGAAGGCGGCTCCTAGCCGCCTTCATTCCTTCCTCGTTCCTCAATCCTTGACACACATCTGCAGGGAGTCCCGCCATGCAGACCGCCCTAGATCTCGAAAACCCACATTGCGGGTATGCACCCCAGGACGCCGCGATCATCGCTGAGGCGCGCGCGGTGCTCCGCCGTTACATGATCCACCGGCCCCAGATCACCAGCTTTACCACCGCCAAGGATTATCTGCGTACCGCCTTCGCCGGGGAGAAGCAGGAGGTGTTCCGCGTCCTCTACCTCGATATCAAGAACAGGCTCATCGAGGACCATCTTGCAGGCCGCGGCACCGTAAATCACACACCTGTCTATCCGCGTGAACTGATCCGCCGTGCGCTGGAAGTCGGCGCATCCGCCATGATCCTAGCGCACAACCACCCATCGGGTGATCTCACGCCCAGCCACGCCGATATCGTAATGACCCGCAAGATCCTCGATGTCGCCAAACCCTTCGATATCGCCGTCCACGACCACTTCATCGTGGCCGGTGACGAAATAGGCTCCATGCGCTCTGCCGGTCTCATGTAGCCCGGCGCGCCGCTTCAACTCAATCGCACATTCCTGCAGGCCCGCGCCGCGCACACGCGCGCGCCCGGTCCTGCCCGCAACCCACGGAGATCCGCACCATGCAATCGCTCCACCTGCCCGAAGACCTCGTGCAAGACGCACTGGAACGTCTTCGCTCCACCCTCGAACACACGTTCGAGGACATGCACGAAGACCTTACTCAGACAGACCAGAGCCGGGCCGAGTACGAGGCGCTGATGCGCCGCTACTGGCCCTATCTGGGAATGACCGCGCCCCATCCCCTCTGGAAAGACCAGTCCATACCGGCCTTCGAGCTTTCGCCCGAGGATCAGGAGATCCAGAACCAGATCGGTGAGGCCGATGACACTGAAGGCCCCATACGTCTCTGGTCAGCACGCACCTACCGGCGCGAAATCATCATCGCGCGAGAGGATGTCCAGGTTAGCGCGCGTTCCGAACGCGAAGCGCTCGAAATCATCCGCGATGGCGAAGTCCTCGCCGCCACGAATTTCGAAATCAGCAACACGCTCGAAACCGAGGTGACCGAGATAACGATGCTCTGTGAAGCCTAGCCGTCACACAAACCCTCAATACCTCAACCGTCGCCTCAATCGCAACCCTTCCTCAACCCGTCCAAAAGGAAAACCGGGAAAGAATTCATGCTCATAAGGGCATGAAGAAAAGGCATGACGCCTGATCGGCCTCTTGGGCATAAACAGGAGATACCCATGAACAAGTTCATCATTTCCGGAAATCTTGGAGCCGATGCGGATATCCGCGAACGCGAGCACAATGGCGAAACGCGCCGCCATGCCTTCATCCGCGTCTGCTCGGAAACCTATACCGGCCAGAAGGATGGCCAGCCCACCTACCGCAAGGACTGGTTCTCGGTCGCCGTCTTCAATCAGGGCCTGGTCAACTATCTCGAAAAGCACGGCAAGAAGGGCGCTTACGTCCTCGTGGAAGGCGAGATGGAACTGCGCCGCGTCGATGAAGCGCGCGACGCTGCCGTCGAGACCCTCTACCGCGTAACGCAGAGCAACGGCTCCATCGAGCTGGTGAACCGCGCCAACTAACCTCGCCATACCCCCGGCCGACATGAAAAGGGCGCTCCCGAGGAGCGTCCTTTTCTCTTGGACCCCACCGCTCCGCATCAAAGCGAAAAATCAGGACGCCTCCAGCGAACCCGCAATGGAGGAAGCCATGTCTGTCAACTTCGCGGCCATCAAGACCCGTCCCACACGAGATCTTGAAGCCGAGTATTGGGGCGACGCCGACAAGCTCTTCGAGGGCCGCCGCCTGACGACCGGCAAAGTCGAGCTGATGAATGAATGGCGCTGCGCCCACTACGCCTTCGACGATATCGCCACCGATTTCGTGATCGATCGCAAGCGCTACACCGTCATCTTCAAAGGCCCACGTGCGGAAACCTGCGCCGGCGGACTACGGCGCGCCATTACCGACTACCTGGTTGAGGCCTACGAGAAGACCGAGGATCCAGCCATCTTCCGGACGTTCAAAATGCCGGTTCTCGTCACCGGCACCTGGAAGCCTCGCCACTGGCGCGATTCACGCGGCGTCTGGCGCCGCACGCATGAACTGATCGCCGCGAGCTGGTCCTATACCGATCCCAATACCGGCCAGCACATGGAAGAAGGGCGTAATCCGCGCCTCTGACCGTTTCGGCAGCGAAAAGCGAAGCGCGGTGCCAGCCCGCGCGAGCTGTGGGAGATGGGCTCCCCGGCCTATGGCGATAAGCCTTCGCTGCTGAAGGGAGTGAAGCTGATGTGGTTCTTACCGTTTAGCTTCTCTCTAGACGTGAAAAAGACCCGGACTAGCTGGCAAGTTAGACTCCGGGTCTCTCTCATCGCGTTCTAGAAAAACGGGGGTCGGGCGAAAGCTCGATCCCCACTCCCTCAATCTATCCCATCCCCAGCCATTTGTGAACCCGCTCGCACGGGCGCGCCGCCATGCGCGCACCCGCAGCGATGCTTCACCAGCAACAAGGAGTCCCGTCATGGACCAGTCCGTCACCATTCCCGTATCGTCCCTCGATCACGTCAAACTCGAATATGGCCCGCGCTTTGAATACGCGCCGGCCGAAGGCGAAACCAGAGGCCGTATCGGCCTGCCACCTGACGGCATCCCGCCCCATTTCTGGGGCATCTATATGCGCAGCTCTGATGGCCATGCTGTCCATATCGACAACGTGGCCGATGAAGACATCGCCCGCGCCTATGGTGCGATCTCCGAAGAGCTCCTGACCGACTCTGCCATGAGCCTCTGGGAAGCGGTCTGCACGGCCGAACCTGCCTCCCGTCTCGCCAACCACGCCGATCCAGTCCGCTCCATCAATGGCACCGCCTATCTTCGCGATCGGGTAGGGGCCATTGCCCGCGCCTGCCATATCGGCTGGATCGCCGCCCATAAGGGCGGCAATGGATATGATGACGCGTTCGACTGGGAGTTCTGCCCCTGGTTCCTCCTCGAATGCTGCAGCTGGGACGACAACGCCCTCTCACTCAAACCCGACTGGCTGGATACCTGTCTCGCCCTTGGCCGCTCTGGCTGAGCGCGACAACGCACAACGCCTCCATACTCTTCGAGGATGTATCTCTTTTCTGTTTTTCGGGCCGGGATGGTAATTCTCGCAATGGCTACGCCCATTCGAGACCGTCCGGCGGCAAGCCGGGAGCGGAGAGGAAGGGCAGGGGGCGCAGTCATCACCGAAGGCGGATCGATACCCCGCGCACCCTCTGAAGTGACCAGTAGTGCGAGGCCCCCTAATTTGCCCTTGGAGAGCCATGCCGGCTCCGGGTGGTCCAAGCAGCATCAATCGCGCATACAGCGTCTGGCGGGCTTTATACGGGCCTTCCAGACCGGCTGGGATTCTCTTCTGCCCTGGCGGGCTCCATCATCCCTGCCTCTGCCGTCTCGATCAGACATTCCCCATTGGGGCAGCTCTCGGGCTTTCCAGCTCTCTCAGCCCTCATCCGCTGAGGCGGATAACGACAGCCATGGTCCCCCGATCGGCCCGATCATACGTCTAGTCTCATGGCACCTCCCTCATCCCTTTCGATACCAGCACGCGTGCATCGCGTCGTAGATCCGGAGCCTGCAGCTTCGCGTTCCGGCCGGTGGCGTGCCCGCCAGTCTGTTCGATCTTGTCCTGTCCCGCGTAGGCTCTGTCTATTGCCCTCGATCGGCGGTCCCATCATCGCCCGATCGCACTGGTCAGATCTCTGGCATGGTTGAAGGTCATCCCCGGCCTGCAGCTCTATGCTGCGCGCGTCTATGTCACCCATCCCGCGCGCGCCTCTTGGAAAGCGGGCATTTCCTCACAGCGCCCGCTTCAAACGCTGGCCGGCCTTTTCCAGGTCCGCTCCTCTGGCGGCGGCCAGGTGCGTAATCGCAGCTTCGCGAGCTGGCGGGTTTCCTCTCAATCCCTCTCGAAACGTCATGCGGTGACGCAAGGGCTGCCGGACTTTGGCTTGCCTTTTTCGATGCAGAACCGAACGGCCTCGAATGGGAAAAGGTCTGCCCGAAGGACGGCTTCGCCTCGACCGGCTAAGGCGCAACAGCGCCGGGCCGATTTTTTCCCCTGCCAGCGCTACGCGCTGTCATTCCTCGCGAGGCAAAAAATAGTCCCTCTGCTGTCAAGCCGCTGCGCGGTGCGCCGCCGATCGCCTCCGGCCTGCGACCACCCATCGAGGCCGCACGGTGCGCCTCAGACAGAAAAAGGAAAGAAGCCATGTACGACGCTCATGACACCATCACCGCCAATGACGGCTACTCACTCGTATCTGAAACCCGCGACATTCCCACCGAAGACGCCATCGAAACGACCTTCACCGCTATCGCCAACGAGCTGGCTGATCTGGGTGCCGGCAATGCGCTCGAACCCGTCATCGCCGAACTGCTGGCCCGCTTCACCGGCGCCCTGTACGGCACGGCCGAGAATTACTCCCGGCGCCATGGCGAGCTGCAATCGAAAATCGTCGAACTCATCCAGTGCCAGGACGGTTCTGAAGTGAAGTCGGTCGAACTGGAAGAGGCCCGCACTGAAGCTGAACGTCTCGACGAGCTCATCGACGCCGTGAACAACGGACAGGAGATCATGGCACAGGGCTATGCCGCCCTGACCGGGGAACGCTGGAAGCCCGCACGCGGCTCCATCTACTCCAAGCGCAAGCACGCCAATGCCGCCGTCATCGAGGGCCGCGAATATCTCGCCAATCGGGAGAAAGCCGAAGCGCTGCGCGCCGTGCCGGAGGGGACAAAAGTGGCCGTCGTCGGCACCGCCAACTACACCGATCACGAGCAGGCCTTCGAGAAGCTCGACGCCATGCACGAAAAGGCCCCCGATATGGTCCTGATCACCGGCGGACAGAAGACCGGCATCGACAAGATCGCCGCCATCTGGGCTGGAAATCGCAATGTCCCGGTTCTGGTAGTGCGTCCCGACTTCAAGCGCCACGGCAAAGCCGCTGCCTTCAAGCGCGTCGATCACGTGCTCGATACCTTCAAGCCCGCCGCCGTCTTCGCCTTCCAGAAGCAGGGCGATCCCGCAGGTCTCGCGCTCAACATGGTCCAGAAATCCGAAGAGCATGGCGTCTTCACCCGCCGATTCGGTCAGAAAGCCGACTAGAACCCCAAAGCCTTCCATCCGCCGCCCGGCTTGGCCGGGCGGCTTTTCTTTTGGCTCGCGTGCGGACGAAGACGGAGACCGGCCAGCGCAGCTGGCCGGTCACTCTTCTGCTTTTATCCCGGCCCGGAACCCTGATCCTTTTCCTGTGGTAGCCGCCCCTCGCGCATCCTGCATGAGTTCCGCTTATGGCCGTGCTTCCGGTTCCAGCCTTTACGTGGCAACCCGAGTGATCCCGGCTGGCTATTTTCCGCGTCGTCGTCAGCGACGGGGCAGGGGAGTTTGAAGCGCCTGTAAATCCGCTTTCCTCACTGCTGGCTCGCATTGATCTCGTATGCCGGTGCAGCGCCATCGGAGCTTGTGTGCGCAGATTATCGCCTGTCGCTTACGGCTTACGGTGTCGGAATCCGGCTAGCATGATGGATCTCTTGCCGACCGATTGCGAGCACGTTCCGATGCCGGTTGAGCCGTATGGCTTGCTGAAATCCGGTGTGATGGATTTACAGATGAAGGATGATCTGAGCGAACCGGCCTAATGGCCGGCCAGGCTCTATTCCGCTACGCTCCACCAAGCCCAGGCCGCGCCGGGTCTTGGCCCATACGGGTGACGATCCTTTTCGCGCCGTGCGCACCCGCTTCCACACCAAACCTGCCACCGCTCTGATGGCTTCTTCCCGCATCGCTGAGAGCAAGAAATGAGACAGATAGGATGACTGGTCTTGGCGAAGATCAGTCGGCTCCTTTCCCCAAACTCCCGGCCGCCCGTGGCTGACCCGCTCCGGGCGGTTTTTTTGCCATCGGGGCGAGCGTCCCCGTGTCCCGCTTTCACGGTCTTTTCCGACCCCTTTTCCTCCATCCAAACATCGCGCAAGCCCGGCCATGCCGGGCTATTTTTTTGCGATATGACCGAGCGCTTTCGCCACTACGTTTCTCGCGCGCAGCGAGGGGCTTTCTGGTGCCGGTTCCGGCCCACTTTTCCTGTCACGGGTTTTCGGTTTGTCGAACGCGACAACGCAGCCACTTCCGGCTCCCTATCACCTTCCCGTCACGTCCGGTCATTTCGAGCTGGCGCATTCACATCCCGTAAGCGGGGTGTGATCCTCTCCCGTCCAGGCGGAGAGGTTGGTCGCTATGCGTACCGATCCAGTCTTCGCAACTGGCAGTATCGCGGCAACGGCTCAGACGATGTGGCCCTGTTCCCCTTTGCGACTGTTAGCCGGTACGGGCGGCTGCGCCGCCCGCGCATCAGCGCATTGGTTTTTTATCACACAGTATGCACACCGTGCCGTCTTGCTGCGCAAGACGAAATACACCTATTAAACCAATTGGTTAGAAGGTGGGGGCCATCTGGACCAAGGCGACAACGCCTTAAGGTTCGAATTGGACGTAATTCTGTATCGCCGTAATATCAATAACTTAGGATGGGCCGCGTGCGGCCCACATATGGGCCGGCCCCGGCCACCCCCAGGGCCGGTTGCGGCCATCCCCATATCAGCGGCGGTGTGTTGCCGCTAGACGAGTTGCGTCCCGGCAATCCCTATGCTTGAATGAAACCGTCTCAAGTCCCGCTGTCCTTACATAACCAGTAAGGGTGGCAATATGACTAATCTCCCCGACCTTGATAGCGCGCCCAGAGTGCGCTTCCGTATCGATCCGGATCTTCTTCAGCAGCTTGATTATGGGGTTCTGTCAGGGCTAGCCGCTTCCCGGCCAGAGCTGATCCGAACCGCTATTCGAGAGCATCTAAACGGCGCGTCCGAACGCCGGGAAATGCTCAAAACCTTGCGCTGGCTGAGCTTCGCACTTATCGCCGCTCAAGTCGAAAACTGGCCCGATTCTCACAAGAAAGATGTGGTCCAGGCGGCCGTGAGAATGGGCGCCGATAACGTCCTCACGCCGCTCGAATTGTGTACCGCGATCAGCGCCCTCAATCCTGAAAAATGGATCGACGGGGAGGGCGCATAATGAGCCGTCACGACACCTCACTTGGCAGCAATGCCGCTCATTCCTCGTTCCTGCGAGGCGGTCAGGTCTTCATCCATACGGCGCGCATGTCGCTCCAGATTCTGCGCCTCATGGCAGTGCTCTGCGTGATCACCACCATGGGCACCGCCTTCTACCTGATCACCCAGCGCGCAGATCCGGTCGACCAGCAAAACTGGATCACCGTAAACATGGCGCGCGTGAATACCGCCCTCGGTTCCAATCGCGAATATGCCGTCGCGCGCCATGACAGAACCCATGTGCGTATGCCCGCAGACCGCATCCTGGCGGACCCCTATACGCGTCAGTCCGCCGACCGATTTGTCGCCTTCTCAAAGGGCTATATCTACAACGCCCTGGGAATTGGAGGTGCGCTCTTCCTCATCATGGCCGCCATCTTTATCGCGCACGGCCGGCGCCTCGGTTCAGATCGCACCATCCGCGGCGCGCTGCTCATTACCGCCAAGGAGCTCACCCGGCGCATCAAGGCCTTCAATCGCCAGCAAGCCAAGCTCTACAAAGTCCGCAAATACAAGCCCTACGAGATTGCCGGAGTGCCTTATCCCTACCGGGCTGAGACCACCCATACGCTTCTGGCGGGCACTACCGGCTCGGGCAAAAGCCAGGTCATGCTTCGCCTGATGGAACAGATCCGCGAACGCGGAGACCGCGCCATCGTCTACGACAAAATGCGCACCTATGTGCCGCCATTCTACGATCCCGAACGCGGTGACCAGATCCTCAATCCACTCGATCAACGCTGCGCCGGCTGGTCGCCCTTCGCAGACGCCCGCTCCCATGCAGACTTCCGCCAGATGGCCGTTGCCCTGATCCAGTCCAGAGGCAATGATTCAGATCCTGTCTGGGCCGAATGGGCGCGCCTCTTTTTCACCGAAACCGCTTACAAGCTCCATCGCATGAACAAGCGCTCGGTGAGCGATCTCATGTACCTCCTGCTGCGTGCGCCCTTACGCGATGTGGCAGATTTTCTGGCCGATACCAATGCCGCCGCCACCATGGGCGCCGATACCCCCAAACAGTCCCAAGGCATCCGCGCAACGCTGCTCGCGAGCATGGCATCCATGCAGGCTCTGGCCGACAGCGAAGGCGATAAACCGGTCTTCTCCATCCGCAAATGGGTCGATGAAGACTCTCCCTCCTGCCTCTTCCTGACCTCACGTTCCGACCAGCACGAAACGATCCGGCCGCTCATAACCACATGGATGGAAGTCGCCCTGTCCGCCATCATGGCGCAAACCCGAGATCCTGATCGGACTATCTGGATCCTGCTTGATGAACTGCCGAGCCTCAACCAGCTGCCCTCACTCCAGGGTGGCCTAGCAGAAGGCCGTCAGTTCGGAGCCGCATTCGTGCTGGGCATTCAGCAGCTCTCGCAGCTGAAAAGCATCTACAAGGATGACATCGCCCATACGATCATGGGCCTTGCCCGCACCAAGATAATCCTGAACCTCCCGGACCCCGACACTGCCGAATACGCAGCCAGAACCATCGGCAAAACCGAAGTGCAACGCGCCCAACGCGGCGTTTCCTTTGGTGCGTCCAACGTGCGTGACGGGGCCTCCTATACCTTGCAGGACAAGCTCGACTTTCTGGTCCTGCCCGACCAGCTCATGCGCCTGCCCAACCTCTCTGGCTATATCGTCCCGGCCACAGACCTGCCCTCCGCTACGCTCTCGATCAAATACAGGGCGGCAAAAGAAAAACATCCCGGCTTCCTCGAACGCCACGACGACACTAGCGAAATCGACTGGTCCACGGTGTTCATCAAGCGCCGCGCCAATGCCACGCCCGGGGCTGGGGAGGATTCCAACAGTACGGAGCCAAAATCTGCCGACGCATCCGCTTCAGGCTCAAGTTCGGCGGTCGCCTCGGCTCTGCTATCAGAAGGTTCCCATCCGCCCGGTTCCACCGCTCAATCCAGCGACCATCAGGCTGGTTCAGACGAATCCGAGGGCCGCGAAGCACGTCAGGAATCTGCCCCGGCCGCGCAGCACGACGCGCAATATGCGAGCGCTTCAGCGGTCCTCGGGCAGGATATGGAAGGAGCAGAACTCAACTCCCATTCCGAGTCCGATGCCCTGATCTATCAGCAGACGGCCGACCCGCTCGCCATGGTCATCCAGTCCGATGAGCCGGAGCGCTGATCCATGCTGTCCGGTTCCAAAGACGGAGGCGGCCTGTCTGCCGAATACTACAGCGCCGACAACTATTATGCGGCCGATGAGGGCACAGGCGAAAGCTCGCAATGGTCGGGCAAAGGCGCCGATCGCCTCGGCCTGACCGGCAAAGTCGATAACGCCGCTTTCAATGGTCTGCGACAAGGCCAGCTTCCCGATGGAACACCCCTCGATCCGTCCAGCAAGCAGAACTCTGTGGAACACTCCCCGCAAGCTGAAAAAGACGGCCCGGCCGGAAAGGAGCGCACCCCTGGCTGGGACATGACGTTCTCAGTACCCAAGTCGGTCTCCCTCATGGCGCTCGTCGGTAAGGATGAGCGCCTGATAAAAGCCGCTGAAAAGGCCGCCGCTACAGCCATGGCCTATATGGAGTCCAACGCCACAACCCGCGTGCGCGAGGGCAGGGTGGTGCGTGAATTGAAGACCGCCAATCTGGTGACATCACGCTTCACCCAGCACACATCTCGCAAAGGCGATCCCCAGCTCCACCTTCACAACTACATCCACAATCTCACCTGGAACCAGAACAAAGGCCAATGGCAGGCCGTTCATTCCCCGTCCCTGTTCGCGTCCAAAGAAGCGACCGACCGCATCTTCATGGCCAGTCTGCGCGAGGAAGCCCGTAAAGCCGGTTATGACGTCACGCCCGTAGATCCACATGGAAACTGGGAAATCAAAGGCGTGCCCACGAAGGTCATGGAAGATTTTTCCAAGAGGCGCGCCGATATCGAACAGGCCGCGAAAGCCACGAACGCCCCCCTGAACCGCGCGACCATGGAACGCCTTGCTCTGATCACCCGCCCCACGAAGGATCAGAGCAAAATGCCCGGCAATAATACCGAGCGCTGGCGCGCCGAAGCCGGAGAGCGCAATACCCGCACCCTCGACGCGCTGGCCGGGCAGGCCCGGTTAAAAGCCACCACCATCAACCCGCTGCTCAATTCCAGACCCCTGCAGAACGCCGGCAAGGCCGTCCGCTCCTTTATCAATCTGCTCGATCCGCGCCCGGCCTGGCAGAAACCCGCCCAGGGCATTGACGGCAAAACAGCCCTCCAGCGAGCCATATCCCATACGACCGAAAACTCGGCCGTCATGCACAATAGCGATCTAATCACACGCGCTATCACCTTCTCCCATGGTGACACCTCACCCACCGAGATCCTGCAGGCTTATAGCGACGCCCTGAAATCCGGCGAGCTGGTCGAAGCGGAGAAATACAAGCCCGGCCACGTCACGACGTCTGACATCCTCAAGGCCGAACGCGACCTCATCAGTACCGTCAAGGACGCCTCGCCCAGCTGGACAGCGCTGGCGGGTCACGACGTGGCCGCACACGCTGAAGACCACGCACTGAGTAAAGACCAGAAGCAGGGCTTTCGCGCGATGCTGGACGGCACACAGCGCTATGCGCTCGTCCAGGGGTTTGCCGGCACCGGCAAGAGCTACATGGTCCAGGCCGCCCATGCCACGCTCCAGAAGCTAAGCCCGGACACGAAGCTTCTCGTACTTGCGCCCCTGCACCGTCAGGTCGAAGAGCTTCGCGACAAGGCCCACGCCACATTGTCACAGGGTGGCAAGCCGCCCGCCAATTTCGAGGCGGCCACCATTGCCCGCTTCGTCACCGACATGCAGGCGCTGCAATCTGCCGGTAAAGACCTACCCGATATGTCCAACACCCATGTCGTCATCGATGAGGCCGGTCTCATGGGTAATAAAGACGCCCAGGCACTCGTCTCCATTCTCGAAAATGCCAATGCCGGCCGCGTCGTCATGATGGGCGACCCCAAGCAGAAATCCGCGCCCTCTGCAGGCGCGCCCTTTATCGCCATGCTCAAATCGGGCCTCAAATCAGCCCGGCTGGATTTTATCCAGCGCCAGAAAAGCGCCAATTACCTCCAGGCCGCACGCCTCGCCGCTACGGGAAAACCCGGACAGGCCCTCAAAGCTATCGGTTCCGCGCTGCTGGAAACTGGCAAGGACAGCATGGAGGCGCGCGCCGTGGCCGAGTGGAAGTCCTTACCCGGCGCGCTGCGCTCCAACGCCCTCATGGTCACCACGACCCGCGCCCGACGTGACGAGATCAACGGGCTCATCCATGAAGCCCGCCTGAAAGACATCTCCCTGACACCAGACGAGCGCCTGAAAGGGGAGGGAACCACCCACACCACACTCGTCTCGCTCAATCTCTCAAAAACCCAGCGCCGCCACGGTCTGGGGGTCCGCGAAAACCACGTCCTCGTCTTCAATCGCAATCTGCGCGCCATAGGCGTCACCAAAGGCGACCAGCTCAAAGTGCTCAAGGCAGATCCCCGGACCGGCCGGATGATCCTTCTCAAGGCCGATGGCACCAAGGTCCAGTATCAAGCGCCAGCCGATAAACACGCCCGGCCGCACTATGACGCCTTTCAGGAAAAATCCCTGTCCCTGCACGAAGGTGAAAAGCTCGTCTGGACGAAATCCTTTCCCAAGCATGGCGACATCAAAGCCAATACCGACACCACCATAGTGCGCATCGACCGCAGCCACATCACGCTCCGCGACGATAAGGGCATCGAGCAGACCTTCGAGCGTACCGATCCGCGCCTCGCCCACCTCAATTACGGCTATGCGCACACGTCAGTGGCCGCGCAGGGTACGACCGCCAATCCCGTCATCGCCGTCACCGGCGCAGCCGATCGATATGCCGGCGACCAGGCCCACAACTATGTCGCTCTGACCCGCGTTGGCGGCCCGGACGCCAAAAACGAACACCTCGTTTATGTCACCGACGACAAGGCAAAGCTCACCCAACGCCTCAATATGAACCGGCCAATCCCGGATTCCGCGCTCGCGCACGTCAAAGCCGAACCTGCCAAGGAGCCGCCCGCTGAAGCAAAGCAGCCAGAACCGGCCCTGCAGCCCTCTCTCGATTTCTCCCGGGGCCGTTGATCCATGGCCGTCCCGCCCGTCCTCGCGGCGTCCAGCCAGCTCATCAAGGCGGCCGATCAGGCCGCCCACAGCCGTGCAGCCATCAATCCTGACCAGCTGATACAGCTAGCAGCGCGTGAAACCCGCGCGGCAGGCATTAATGACATCCACCTGGAAGCCGCGCTCCATACCCTCATAGAGCGCGGCTATCTGCAACATTCCGCAGAAGAGGCAGGCCAGCTCGTCACCGACCGGACACAGCGCTGGACAGACAGCTTTGCGCGAGCCCTGACCCATCCTGCCCACACCAATACGCAGATCCCGGCCCACATCGTCCGGTCAGGGCAGTTCAACCGTGCAGATCCGCTCAGCCAGCCTCAACGCTACACCATTATCGACGTTACCCGTTCCGGAGGTACGGACGCCACCTTGCGCGCCCTGACAGAGCCGAGGGTGAAAAGCACCCTCATCGAGCCCGATCACACTCACCAGTCCACACATCACCCTCGCATCGAAAGCCAGACCATGACCGGCTGGCTGCGCAATGCCGTCCAGTCCATCCATCGCATCGATCGCAACGCCCTTCCCACGTCGCAAGCCGTTCTGTTCGTCCGCGCCGACGCCCTGCAAAGCGCGCACCGTGCGCTGGCACTCACCAACGCGGCCGACAAGCTCCACATTCCAAAAGTCATCATTCTGGCGGACCCTGCGCGCGACCACCCGGCAGATATACCTGCCCTTATGGCCGCCATCCGCGCCGGCGCCGTTTCAAGCCTGGCAGCGCCCACGCGATTCAACGAGCCTCGCAATAGCGAAAACCTCTCCTCTCGCCTTCTCAATGCTGGCCCCAGACTGATCGACGCGAGAGGGGAGACTGCGTTCATGGCAGCGGCACGCCTCGCTCTTACAGAGTCCCGGCAGCTCTACGCGGCGACGCCCGACCACGCCCGCCAGCTCGACCTTGCCGCCGCGCATTCAGGGCAGACCTTCAGATCCGGCGCGGCCTCCCTTACCCAGCTCTACCCCATCAAGAGTCATCTGGCCGATACCAGAACCGGCGCAGGTTTGCGCGCGGACGATGTTCTAAGGCTCGATACAGGCCGTGACGGTGACCGGCCCACCCAGTTCACATTGAAAAGCCTCGATCCGCTCACCGGCCATCTCGTTGCCCAGGACCGTGACGGAAAACTGGCCACCTTCAATCTCAACACTCTCCACGATCAGGGTGTGCGCATTCAGGCTTTCTCAGCGGAAAAGCTCCCCATCAAACCGGGTGATCCGGCCCGCTACCATCAATCCGACTCACAGATCCCAGCGCTCATCAAATCTGTCTCGTCGGAAGGCATCGCTATTAGCGCGGCCAATGGCCGGGAGCAGATACTTTCGAGCGCGCAGGCCCATCAGGCCCTGACCCTCGACCACACCACCTCGCGCATCGATCCTGGTAAGCCCAGCGTATCGGCCGCACTCAGCCATGACAGAGATCCGGCCGGACATTTCAGCCCTGGCGCCGCTGCCATGGCCGGAGCTAGATCCGGTCCATTCGCGGAAATGAAGGTGGCCACCGATAATGCCACCGCCATCACCCGCCAGTCTGCCAGCCTTCCCAAGGGCGCAGAAAAGGCCATGGAAGAGACGATGAACCATTCCCTGCAAGCCTCTCGCGACATGAACACTCCCTCGCGAGAACTCGATATGGGACGGGAGAAATAGCTATGACCGGTTTTCCAGAACCCATCACCATCATCGCGCTTGCCGCGCTGTTCCTGCTGGCACTGGCTGGTGTCTGGCTCGTACTTCCGCCCGCATGGCGCTTCCCACGGCCATCCAGACCCGCTCCCGACCCGCAAAAGCCCTCACCTCTGCCCGACCGGGAGATTGAGCCGGCTCACATATGGACAGAGAACGCCGCCCCGCTCGTCGCGCAGCTCATGGAATTACGCCCCGACCTCGCCTATCTCTGGGGGCCTCGCCTGGCCGATTTCCTTGGCGTCGAAGCACGCTATCGCGGCACCGGCAAAGCCATAGCGACAGATCTGCGCCTGCGTCAGACGCGTGTAGGCCTCGTGCTTATGGAGATCCCCACCATATCGCCCCTCGGAGTGCTCCTGATCGCCGGGCAGAATAACGAGGTTGCCATCTCACTCTTCGATCATCTCAAGCTGCCCTATGCCGAGGTTCACGCGCGGGACCCGAATGCCGTTGCCAAGGCTTTATCACTCTTCGGTCTCGAAGCGCCCATCACGCCTGCCACCTCACGAACTGCCCAGCCCACCAAACCGATATCTTCACAGGCTATGCCCGCAAGTGCCGACAGCCATGTTTCAGAGACCAGAAAACCTGCACGGCCGAAATCGACACGAAAGAGCAAGCAAGGGGACTCTTCCCAGCCCGAGGCGGCTTCTCAAAAGCCAGCTTCAAAACCGAAAGCAGAAAAGTCTGAGAGTCCCGCTCCCGAAACCATTCCCCTGCCACTGCACACGCGAGGGGAGGAACCTGAAGACATGTTCGCTGCGCGGTCCGACGAGCCGGTGCCGCCAGATCCAACGTCCAAGCGCCCCTCATTACCAGCAGCCGCCAATCGACCCGACATCGTTTAATCTTGCCATTTGGCGACCTTTGGGCTAGTTTGCGCCAAAGGGAGATTTCGATGCTTGAAGAACTACGGCGCACCGAGGCGGCACCAGATCGCCGGCGCATCACGGAAGACGAAGCTGGCGCACTCGCACGCGCGGCCGTCAATCTGTTCAGAAAATGGGAGCTGAACGACGCTGAGGCCCGCGAAATTCTCGGCGGCATGTCGCCTCGTACTTATTCCCGCTGGAAGCAGGGGGACACAGGCCGTATCGACCGCGATCTGGCTACGCGGCTCTCATTGCTCATGGGTATCCACAAGGGCTTGCGATACCTCTTTACCGACCCCGCACGAGGCTATGCCTGGGTGAGAAAGCCCAATCAGGTCTTCGGAGGGCGCGCACCTGTCGAGATCATGGCGCAAGGCGATATCTTCTCACTCGCGCGCGTACGCGAGTATCTGGATGCCGAGCGCAGCGGCTGGTGATGGTGACGCTCGCCGAAGTGCCGGTGCATTGGCAGCACTCATACCGCATCATCCGCTCGATCTACCCTCCGATTGACCTCTTCGAAGATATTGCCGACCCGGCAGACTGGGAGGCGCTAGCTTCAGCAGAATCCAAGACCAATCCTCGCATCTGGGAGCATATCGGCCGGCTGCAGCTGGTTCCGCCCAACCGCAGGGTAGGGGGGAACGGAGCCAGCTACCTCATGGCACCCTTCGTCCATGTCAGCACGGACCGGCCGGGACGCTTTACGGACGGCACCTATGGTGTCTACAGCGCGGCCAGCAGCGAGGAAGCGGCTATCCGGGAAGTCGCTCACCATCACGCTTTGACTATGGCCAGCAGCGCGGAAGAGCCCGGCTGGACATCACAGTTTCGCGCCCTGACAACCCCCCTCAATGTCGATTTGCATGACGCCCGCCCGCATCCCCAATTCCATGATCCGGACGATTATCTGCCGTCACAGGCACTCGCGCAGACTCTTCGCGCCAACGGCTCCAACGGAATCCTCTACAACAGCGTAAGGTGCCCTAGCAGCGAGTGTGCAGCCATCTTCTGGCCTGATCTGATGACCGTTCCCGTACAAGCCGATCATTACGATTATCACTGGGACGGCACGCGCGTCGACAAGGTGCGCAATTGCAGAACCAAGCAGATTTTCGCCCTATGAGCCATTCCAGGCCGGGATGATTGCTCGAAGTCCCTTACGGCCACTAGGATGGCCTCCTTGGTTGAATCATATAGGCGGTTTTTGACGATGAATTATTGGGGCGAGGTGACCCAGCCCCGTGATCCGGGCCGTGAGTTAGTAGAGTCTGTTCGCCTTTCTTTCTGGGTTGATGTGGTTGGTCAAGGCCCGGTGAGCGGCGCTTGCGCGTAGCTCAAGCGAACCGGGCCGGGGGTGACGTGTTCGCTCGGCGTAGACACAAGGTGCGAGCCCGCCGAGTGCGGTGTGCGGTCTCTCGGTGTTGTA
This sequence comes from Glycocaulis abyssi, assembly GCF_041429775.1. Lineage (NCBI taxonomy): Bacteria > Pseudomonadati > Pseudomonadota > Alphaproteobacteria > Maricaulales > Maricaulaceae > Glycocaulis > Glycocaulis abyssi. The sequence goes on from NZ_CP163422.1 coordinate 132,352, forward strand.
GTCGATCCTCCATGCCTCGATCAGGTCGCGCGCTTCGCCGAGCGAGGAGAACAGGTGTTCGTTCAGGCACTCGTCCCTGAACCGGCCATTGAAGCTTTCCACGAACGCGTTCTGGGTGGGCTTTCCGGGTGCGATGTAATGCCACTCCACACCGCTGTCCTTCTGCCATCGCAGGATCGCGTGACTGGTCAGTTCGGTGCCATTGTCGCTGACGATCATGCGCGGCTTTCCTCGCCGCTCGATCAGACGATCAAGCTCACGGGCCACGCGCACGCCTGACAGCGAGGTATCGACCACGACGGCTAAGGCCTCTCGCGTGAAGTCGTCGACCACGCATAGCGTCCGGAAGCGCCGCCCGTCGATTAGAGCGTCGGAGACGAAGTCGAGGCTCCAGCGATGGTTCGCCGCCGCAGGCAACAGTATCGGGCGACGGGTTCCAACCGACCGCTTGCGGCCACGCCGCCGACGGACCGCCAGCCCTTCTTCCCGGTAGAGCCGGTAGACCTTCTTGTGGTTCGCATAAAGACCCTCCCGTTCCAGCAGGATGCCAAGCCGACGATAGCCGAACCGGCGGCGCTCGCCTGCCAGATCGCGCAAGCGAGCTCGCAAGGCGTCATCACCACCAGAACGCTTCTGATACTGGAACGTGGAGCGATCAAGTTCTGCAAGGGCACACGCCCGACGCTCGCTCAGCCCGTGCCTGGTCACCATGTGGTGCACGGCCTGGCGCTTGACGTCGGGCGTCAGAAGTTTTTTGAGGCGAGGTCCTTCAGGGCCGCATTGTCCAGCATCGCATCGGCCAGAAGCCGCTTCAGCCGGTTGTTCTCCAGCTCCAGCGACTTTAGGCGCTGGGCATCGGATACTGTCATGCCGCCGAACTTCGCCTTGTATTTGTAAAACGTCGCGTCGGAGATGCCGTACTTGCGGCAGACCTCCTTCGTGCTCACACCAGCATCGTGCTCCCTGAGCATGCCGATGATCTGCTCCTCCGAATAACGGCTCTTGCGCATGGTCCATCCTCTTTTCGATGGACTCTACCATTCAATGGCCGGAATTCACGGGGCTGGGTCAGTATCAACAATGGCAAACTGCGATCTCAATACTCTCTCAGCATACCCTCTAAGAACGGCATCATCGATCTGGACCATTACCATGCTGTTATCGGATTTAAGGACTTCCGCATGCTTCAATACTTTGCGCAGCTGCTTGCTAAGTTCGACGTCCTCGCCGGCTTCTCGAAATGATAGCTCATCGCGCAGGCTGCGGATTTTTCTTTTGGTCGTCCGCAATTTTCGAGCGACATCGAAATCAGTGAGATGGTTGAAATCTTCCGCGTGTTTGTGAAGTAGTTTCAGCACGAGGAGATCAATTTCGCGCTTTGTTAGCACGCCAAAACCAACTGCTATATACTGCTCAACAAATGCTTTTGCGAAATTGCCTGCTTCACTCTCTGTCTCGAACATGTGTCACCGCCTTCCCCCTTGAAACTTAGAGTTTCTAGGGAACACACCGATACTGCAGTTGGCAAGGCAAACTGCCCAACGCGATCCCAGCTTTCATCCGGTCGTTACGCAGGTCCCCGGTTGATCTGCTCTGCCCCCGAAATACTGGATCGTCTAAAACTGGGGTCTTCCGCTGGTGCTCTACCCCCGAAAAACTGGATCGTCTGAGACTGAGGTCTTCCGCTAGCGACCCAGTCCTCAGCCGCGCGCCTATCGAAGACGGTTACGGATATCCGCCTCAGAATCATGCCAGTTCGCGTCACGGGTATACGACTCAGACATATGGTCCAGGACTTGGGTCGCGGTAAAGGGATGAGTGTAACGGATGGCATTGGCCCAGCCCTTATATCGCGCCGCCAACTCCCGCTCTGGTTGGCCACCCTCCCCACGCCAGGTCACACCACGGCGATTATATTTGCCGGTTGTGAAGCCACTACACATGGCCTCGGACTGTACGAGCTCGATAACGTCTCTTACCGCTTCGCAGGGCCATACACCGTCCTCGCCGTCCGGTGACGCAGAGAGCAGCTGCCCAATGGAATGGTCGGTCATTTCCAAACGACTGATCTCTTCGCCGATCTTTCTCGCCGTTTCGACCCACTTGATGAGCTTCTGGGAGCTAAGATTACCTTCGTCATCATGGCAAGGGAGTTGCTTGAGCCTATCGATCAGCTTATAGCCTCGCTCAGCGAAGAATTGCTCCCGGCCAGGCTCGATGCGCCAGGGCTCTTCGTCTTCTCCCCCGTCATCGCGGCGAAAAGCCCAAGCTACCGCCTGGACAAAGAATTCCGGATGGGCCTCAATATATTTTTCCAGATTCGGAATTCCGCGACCTCGTGATCCGTCCCTGTCAGAGAGTATCTCTAAGTAAGCAAATTCGAGCTGCGCCTTCTGATCAACCGTGTAATCGCGCGACTCCTGAATTATCTCGAACACGCTCGCGATGTCGTACTGTGAGAGCTGGTACTCGCCAGGGCGATCATTACCCCCTTCGCGCGCCATAGCCGAAAGAAGCTCAAACAAGACCTTAACGTTCAGCTCATCGCGTTGAAATCTTGAGTAAGAGAAAGCAGCGCGGGGGCGGCCCGCATCCATTAAATGCTTAACGCCATCTTGCAATTCAGCGCCGTTTGTGCGCCCGCTCGGTATGACACTTAACCAGTACTTGTCGCGTTCGGCAGGAGCCCATTCATCCAAGAATTGCCAAGTTGCCCGATCAAATGGGGCCTGCTTCAGCAGCGCAACTCGATGCCGCTCTCCCGCCTTCTTCAAGACTCTTTTGATCAGCGATGTACGCTTTGTTACATCTTCCATCGAATGTAGCACTGCACTAACCAAGTTTCGTTTGGCCGTCGGCAGCTCACCGTGCTCATCAGAGATCAGCTTTATGAGAAAGTCAGCCAGTTCGTCTCCTTGGAGGATCCGTTTTGAGACCAGCCAGCCAATTTCCCATGCTGCGTCACCCATGCAGGCGAATTCTATGATGCCCTCGGTCCCGCGTTCCTGCAGGATTTCGTTCAGAGCATTTGTGCGCAGTCTTGAGATGCGCTCATCGCGCTCGCGAATGTCCAGTTTCTCATCGTAAATTTCCTCGGCGGACTCATCGACCCAAGATGTCCGGAACAACCACCCATGTTTCGCGAACAGATCTTCTGGTTCCAAAGCCTCGTACGCTTTCTGCGCCGCCCTCCGTATTTTTTCGTGATCAGTCCGCTTGTTCTTCCGTGCCGCTCTCCATGACATCACGCTCACACGTATGCGTTCCCGCAACCATGCCTTTTCCTCTTCCCCTGCACCTGCTTCAGCCCAAGCGTGGATGTTCTCCCATACACGCTCTTGGTCTTCGCTCATCAAACCATCAATACGCTCAACGAGGTCAGAAAGCGTATCGCCGTCATGCGAGGGCCAAGACAGTGCCAAATCGACCATCGCCCGAACAAACTTCTGAACTGGCTCCCACGACTTCTCCGGCTCACCGTGTCCAAATCCATCCGGGCGCCAAGTGGGCTTATGCGAATAGCTACCTGTCTGTGAATAGTTCTCGAACTGGGCAACGCTAATCTGCCAAGCGATCGTTGGATGCCTAGTGGCTAAGGCTCTTATCATCTCTATTCGCTGCTCCACCGTCGCAGATGTCTGCGGCATCCACGACCGGAATATTGATTGAAGTGAATTTATGGGCTTGTTCGCCCAGTTGTCGTTGATCTCGACTTCAGCCAAGCGAGCGAGAATGAACACGGCTCTAGGGAACGTCTCCACGCTCCAAGCAAGTCCTTCAAGCGCCCAAAGCAACCCTGTCCGTGCACAGCCGCCTCCGAAAATTCCGGCATCTGCAGGCCGCATCAATCCGAGGGCGGCTGAAGCCTGGGACCGCAGATCTCTTTCCAAGATGTCGAGAAATTCGTCCGGCGCTGCTTCTGCATAGATGGGCAGGTCACGCTCGTTCGCTTCAAGGCTTCTTGGGTCTAGGGTCTTGCCGTCGCTCGTGAGCAGTTCCCGCACGACGAGCACGGCCTGCAGCCCAGAATCGATACCCAGCCGCCCCCCGAAGAGCTTCTCACCATGTACTGAGAGCAGCACGAGACTTTCTGCTACACCGCTCCTAAGGGCCCCCGAAAAATCTCTAGATTTTCCGCGCATTGATGCCAGCCAGCGGTCTTCCTCGGGAAGGTCGAGCGCCGGGTCATCTTCACCCAGGATCAACCGCGCCATGTCGAAGAACCGCTCGAGGTCCTTTGCCGTGATCCAATTTCTTACTGCAAAGATGGCGTCAATCTTGGAGACCAGCCCGCGGTAGCTCCCGACCATCCAAATAGGTGCGTCGTCCTGAGCGCTTAGAGCATGACAATCGCGCTCGAGGCGCTCATATGAACCCTCATCCGCGATGAAGCACATCGCCTCACAATCCCATGAGGTCTTGGAGTCCCATGCGCCGACGAGCGCCAAAGGGACAAGCGCCTTTGCCAACGCCGCATCTTCAGACCAGCGGGGCTTTCGTACAGCCTCTACCATCGAAAGCCGCCGTCTGAGGACAGTAAGCGACCGGCCGCTTTCAGCCTCTAACATTTGAATCTCGTCGCGTGCCTTTCCCATTTCTGATAGCGCGCGCTCGAACGGGATGCTCCCGAGAGGCTCCAGTACGACGTCCGGATCCTTTGACGCCGCATTACGCGAGTAGACCATGATCGTATGGATCGATGTGACATGAGGTGCGAGTTCGAGTTGAACGTCGTGATCACTTGCGACGGCTATTATCTCAGCTATGGACGAAGCTATCTTCTTGAAGGCGCCCGGCTTGTCGAGAACGATGATCTGGTCTCTGTAGCGACCAAGAGCCTCATGGTGGGGAGAGATAAGTGCCGACAAGAACGCAAACGCTTCATCAACGGAGTCGGCTACCAAAACAAATGGGCGCTTCGGCGGCTCTTTGAGGTACTTGAAGATCGCCCTTTCGCCCGCGTCGATCGCTGTATCGAATAGCCTCGGCGTTAACGGCGGATCTGATACCTCAGCCCAATCTGCCCAGACTCTATCCAGTGCCCGAACATCTGACTTCGCGCGATCTGTCTCGTTCGCGAACCAAACTTGACCAGGTATTGATTGCTCCAGCCATTGTTCGAGGTCGCTTCGGTCATAAGCGCGAACTTCCTTCCAAAGCTTCTTCAATCTCTGATCTTCTGCCCACTTGTCTTTGCCAGTCCATTTGCGTGGGGTGACAAAAATAAAGGTGGTCTCGGCACGCTCAGCAGCCGTAGAGGCGGTCAAGCTCTTTGAAAAGTCACGGTCGGCCTTACCCTTAACTTCGAGATCTACGCCAAACTCCCAACCGGTCTTGCCCTCCGGAACCCAAGGTGTCCCTTGTGAAGCTTGCGTCCAGCCGTCCCATCCAGGTCTTTCTCCGTCTTCGTTTCCCGGAAAGTCGCTCTCCGTGAGGTCAATACCGGTCGAGTTAACAAGCGTCCGAATGAAGACCGCTAATCTGGTACGCGCGGAGTGATTATTGGTCGCCCAGTCTTCGATCTCAGTAGCCTTGATCGCCAAGAACGGAGGAACGTAGCGGCGCGCCGTCGTAGGCGCGCCTTTCTGCTGGGCCTCATACGCATCAAATGCGGCTTGTTGTTCGAGAAGCTCCCTCGTGGGGACCCCAAATGCGCGCTCAATCCGTGATGCCATCTCTGGAGTGACGTCGGCATTGCCATTCAAGAAATTTGAGAGCGCCGGTCGGCCAACGCCGACGAGTTTGGCCGCCTCTGTGACCGAGAGACCTTTTGGCTCAAGGGCTCTCCGCCGAACAAATTCGCCAGGGTGGAGTGGGGCATATTTGGGTGAGTTGGCCATAACGTCATCTCCATGTTGCTGACATCATAGCGTAGGAGCATGTGTTGCGCAACACGCTACACTTTACTCTTTTTGTTCCGATTGCAGGCTGTGTTCGACAAACCAAGGGGCGGTCTCCCAAGGCGCGTCGATCGGCCAATTCGCCATCTTCGCCGAACAGCAAATATTGACGTTTGGGCGAATATTCGCTATTTTTAGCATATTCACTGAGCAGCGAAAGCGGCAGAAATGGCAGGTTTTGAGGGCTACAGATTTGAAAGGGAAACGACCGAACGGCTTTTGGAGGCTCTTCGGAAGCTGCCGGACGCGCAGGTAAGCGTTCCTGTTATGCAGCCGGCGCCCTTGGGCGACCGGCAGATAGACGCCGAAATCGAAGTCAGCACAGGGGGCAAGACATACGTCCTGCTCATCGAAATCAAAAGGTCGGTATATCCACGGGATGCCCAGCAGGTGCTTTGGCAGCTTGATCGCTATATGGCGGCGGGTAACACCGAGCGCAAGAAACAACTGGTTCCGCTGCTCGCTGCTGAATCGATCTCGCCCGGCGCCAAAGACCTCCTCAAGAGCGAGAATTGCGGATTCTTTGACACGGGCGGAAGCCTCTTCATCCCTGCGCGCGGCGCTTATGTCTATATCGAAAAGCCACCTCCGAAGACCCTTCAGAAAACGGTACGCGGCCTGTTCAGGGGGAAGCGCTCGCAGGTTCTTCACGCGCTGCTGATGCGACACAACGACTGGTTCGGCGTGAAGGAGCTATCGGCGCTGGCCGAAGTGTCGCCCGCGACGGTTTCCGAGACGCTCACGGCGCTTGAGCGCTTTGAGTGGCTGACCGTGAAAGGGCAAGGCCCTTCCAAGGAACGCAGGCTCACCGATCCCGGCGTACTGCTGGACGAGTGGCAGAAACAGACGCTCGCGGCGCGGCGCCAAAGCTACCGTAGGTTCTACGTGCCCTCGCACGATCCGGAGGCGATAGCCCGCCGGCTTGCCGATGCCTGCGAACACCTCGATCTTGAGTACGTCCTGACCGAGCAAAGCGCGGCACAGGCCTATGCACCGTACCTTACCTCTGTATCGCGCGTGACCTGCCGTTTGCTCTCCGGCCGCCGGGCCAACGACCTTTATGCGGACCTGGAAGCAAGGCCGGTGAATGAAGGCGCGAATCTCGATGTCATAGAGACCCGTTCGCGCGGAGAGTTTCTGTTCCGGGAACGGGTCGGAAATCTTTGGCTCGCAAGCCCCGTGCAGGTCTATCTCGACCTGCTGCGCAGCGGCGGGCGCGGACAGGAAATGGCCGAACACCTGCGGCAGGAAAGGATTGGCTTCTGATGAACAAACCCGCTCAGGCCAGCGGCTATAAACAAGAGGTCACGGAGAACTGCGAACGGGTTCTCGTGACGCTGCTGCGCGGCCTCGGCCCGTGGAAAAATTCGGTTTACCTCGTGGGCGGTCTCACACCGCGCTATCTCATCAAGGCAAGGCCGCCGGAGGTTCCTGCCCACGCGGGAACGGGCGATGTCGACATCGTCGTTGAGCTGCAAATGCTGGCCGACACCGAGGCCTATCACTCGCTTGAGGAGAACTTCAAAAAGCTCGGTTTCGAGCGTGGCGAGAATTTGAAAGGCGAAAAGGTCTCCTGGCGCTGGCAAGCCAAAACCGAAAGCGGGGCGACGATTATTCTGGAACTGCTGGCCGATGATCCGGAGCTGGGTGGCGGCAAGGTTCAGCCACTGCCGACCGAAGGAAACATCTCGGCGCTCAACATTCCCCATTCCTCCATGGTCTTCGATCATCACGAGACCAAGGAGATCAGCGCGGAGCTGCTGGGGGACAACGGCAACGCGACAGAAACCATACGGCACGCAGACATCGTCAGCTTCGTTTGTCTGAAGGCCCTCGCGCTCGACCAGCGGCATGAGCGCAAGGACGCGCACGATCTGGTTTACTGCCTCGAACATTATGAGGGTGGGCCGGAAGCCGCCGCGAAGGCCTTTGCGGCTGCGGTGGACGGCAAGCACGGCGAAGCCGTGGACACGGCGCTCAACATCCTCGGCAAACGCTTCGCCGATGACGGCAACTCCGAGGGTTATCTGAAGGACGGCCCTGTCGCGGTCGCAAAGTTCGAGCGGGGCGATGATGCTGATGCGAGGGAAGCGCGGATGCTGCGCCAGCGCGACGCTAGCCATATTGTGATGCGACTCCTGCAGGAGATCGACAGTTATCCTAGCGAATGACTAACGGCCAAAAGATCGGACTTGGTGTACTTTCGCTGAATGAAAACCGAGAGCACGTATACCTTTAGCGCATGGCCGACGATCTACCAAAACCATCTGAAAGCGAGCGCCACGATGATCGCAATTGCGACCGCACCATAGAACAAGGCTCCAGGCAGCCATGGGGGCATTTCCTTGCCGGTCGGTGGCGGCTGCTGGTGATTGCCCTCACCCCAATAATTCATGTGTGGCCTCCTGATAGGGAACGGTTAGGACTGCCATTTTGGGGGATCCAAGCGTGGATCGAGTGCAAAGGATTCGTGCTGTACGTCTTTGAACCAGGCTTGGTCATCGTCTGCAATTGACCCAGCCCCGTGAATTCCGGCCATTGAATGGTAGAGTCCATCGAAAAGAGGATGGACCATGCGCAAGAGCCGTTATTCGGAGGAGCAGATCATCGGCATGCTCAGGGAGCACGATGCTGGTGTGAGCACGAAGGAGGTCTGCCGCAAGTACGGCATCTCCGACGCGACGTTTTACAAATACAAGGCGAAGTTCGGCGGCATGACAGTATCCGATGCCCAGCGCCTAAAGTCGCTGGAGCTGGAGAACAACCGGCTGAAGCGGCTTCTGGCCGATGCGATGCTGGACAATGCGGCCCTGAAGGACCTCGCCTCAAAAAACTTCTGACGCCCGACGTCAAGCGCCAGGCCGTGCACCACATGGTGACCAGGCACGGGCTGAGCGAGCGTCGGGCGTGTGCCCTTGCAGAACTTGATCGCTCCACGTTCCAGTATCAGAAGCGTTCTGGTGGTGATGACGCCTTGCGAGCTCGCTTGCGCGATCTGGCAGGCGAGCGCCGCCGGTTCGGCTATCGTCGGCTTGGCATCCTGCTGGAACGGGAGGGTCTTTATGCGAACCACAAGAAGGTCTACCGGCTCTACCGGGAAGAAGGGCTGGCGGTCCGTCGGCGGCGTGGCCGCAAGCGGTCGGTTGGAACCCGTCGCCCGATACTGTTGCCTGCGGCGGCGAACCATCGCTGGAGCCTCGACTTCGTCTCCGACGCTCTAATCGACGGGCGGCGCTTCCGGACGCTATGCGTGGTCGACGACTTCACGCGAGAGGCCTTAGCCGTCGTGGTCGATACCTCGCTGTCAGGCGTGCGCGTGGCCCGTGAGCTTGATCGTCTGATCGAGCGGCGAGGAAAGCCGCGCATGATCGTCAGCGACAATGGCACCGAACTGACCAGTCACGCGATCCTGCGATGGCAGAAGGACAGCGGTGTGGAGTGGCATTACATCGCACCCGGAAAGCCCACCCAGAACGCGTTCGTGGAAAGCTTCAATGGCCGGTTCAGGGACGAGTGCCTGAACGAACACCTGTTCTCCTCGCTCGGCGAAGCGCGCGACCTGATCGAGGCATGGAGGATCGACTACAACACCGAGAGACCGCACACCGCACTCGGCGGGCTCGCACCTTGTGTCTACGCCGAGCGAACACGTCACCCCCGGCCCGGTTCGCTTGAGCTACGCGCAAGCGCCGCTCACCGGGCCTTGACCAACCACATCAACCCAGAAAGAAAGGCGAACAGACTCTACTAACTCACGGCCCGGATCACGGGGCTGGGTCACAATAAATATCAGGTTCCATGCCTGGCGAGACACGGTGCTCGGAATGATAATTGCGCCATGCTGTTGAAGGAGGTTGTCCCCAAATTGCTGTTGTCCACCACTGACTGCCGTAGGCATCAGCCAGTTTGAGTTTGGAATCTGGGGATGACGGATAACGTTGATCACATGCGATCTGGCAACGGTAGCGCGTGTCAGGACGTGAGGAACGCAATTGAGTGCATTTAAGCCTTTATGCGCAGCGACTTCAAAGACGGCCGTGGAGGGGTCGAGAGAGCAGTAGACCGCCCTGACGCCCGGTGAATTCCAGCGCCCGCCATAGCGATAGCTCCCTTCACCTGAATTCCACGTGGCACTGTATTGTTGATGGTCAAGGCGCCAGAAATGGATGGCCCCCTGTCCGAGGGAGCCGGGTAGGTCCATCATGTGTAGACGCCGTATTCCAGTCGGCGCAGATGTGCTTCCAGCAGCTGGGAGCCAGCCGGCGTCCTGATGAGGTCGATCGGTCGTTCATTGTCCAGTGCCATTGACGGCCGCTTGAGCCATTGAAGAGCATCCTCTCTTGACCCGAGAACGTCAGTTGCGGTGGCCAGTATACGAGCGAAGCTCCAAAGGTTGCCGCTTTGATCAGGCGAAAGGCGCTTGGAGTGGCTCTTCAAACGTTGAAAGGCTCGTTTATTAAGGCCGGTTACGAATTCCACATCTTCGCGGCTGGGAACGTGTGTCAGCATGGCAATGAAGGAAGCGAGCGGAAGGCCTTCCGCTATTGCACGGTGCGCCTCCACTGGATTGCTGGCGTCAAAGACATCTTCACCACCCAGATATTCGACTGTTAGGTCGAACTCGGTTTTACGGGTAATCTCGTCGGCCAAAGCCATGGGGGCCACCTGATATATTGGAAAGCGTCACTAGGCTTAAAATGTGGCTTCTTTCGCGTTTGATCAAGGTCGTGTCAGGCGACAGCCGCTCACGTCTTTCAATTTCGACGTATCGAGCGGCCTGGTCGCAGTTGATAGTAGAGGTCGCTCAGACTTGAAGGTCTGCTTCATAGACCGAGCTGACCCAGCCAGGAAGGCGCGGCAGCGCGAACACCAATTTTCCATTCTCGAATGTCAGACAATGGGTTGGCGGTTGGTTGAGCTTCGAATTGTCGAAAACCATGCCGCGATCCGCTTTGAGGACAGCAGCGCGGATGAAAGGCGCACCGCGGGTATAGCGGGCTCGGATTTTGTCTTCCGGTACGTTATGTCCGCCCTCTTCTACCCGTGCGCCGACACGCGCAACGGACAGATCCGGGGTATCGACGCCGACATGCATCACGATGACCGTGAATCCGCTGGCGCGTGCTTCGTCGAGGAGTTCGAGTTTGGAGGAATGCGAAAAGACGGTCTCGGTCACGAAATCTCGCCTCTTGGCAAGATAGTCTGCTCGTCGTGAAGCCGCGATCTCGGCGGCTTTGTAAGAGGCCTCTGGCGATGAATCGTGCAGCTCGTCCCGCTGAATGATGTCAGCGTTGATGAACGGCCCTGCGAAACTCGGCTTAACGCGGGTCTCGTAGAGTGTGGACTTGCCGGCGCCGTTGGGCCCGGCAAGGACGATCATCGTTGGCTTCATGCCTTGGAAGCGGCCTTCTCACGCACGAGGTTGCCGGCCGCATCGAGGCCGATACCGATGCCAAGCTGCCGTCGCCGGGCAAAGAACGCGTTCTCATCAGCCTGGGCTTGGCTCATTTTCTCGACGAAGCTGTCGAGCCAGACATCCTTTTCCTCGTCGGTGAGGTCGGTCGTCTCGATTTCACCGGCGAGCGCAGCCGTGATCCGGGCATGATCGTAATTGCCGGATTTTTCGATGGCTCGGCCGATGCGCACCCAATGGGCTATCTGGCCGGCGATCGAGCGGCTCTGCAATTCGGATTCGCGGCGCACGATATTCATGATTCTGTCGGCAAGCTTGATAGATTGGGCCATGGGTAACCTCCATGTCATAAGGTGGCATGATGCCACCAATGTTTCAAGGAGTCTGCTTTGCGGCGGGCGGGTCCGCGTAAATCCCTGAAACACGCTCCTCTGCATGCTTTATGGCGCGCGAAAGGCTCATTCTCTGTTCGCGCAAGGTGGATAGCTGGTAGAGGAGGCGACGGCCCCTCAGCTTTTTGGTGAACCAGCCATGCTGTTCCATTCGGGCGATGCGGATATTCAGGTCGGCGGCCAGGCTTCTGAGATTGAGGAGATCGGCCTCAGCAAGATGCAACTTCCGGCGCCGGGCGTTCTTCGCAGATTCCGCGCGCTGGCGCGCTGCTCGTTCTTGTTCAAGCTCTAGGCGGCGGCGTCTTGCGTGCTCTTTCGCATTCTGAACCTGAGTCTCATGTTCAGCGTCATGTTCAGCGTGTTTTGCGGCTTTGGCTTGTCGCCGTTCGAACTCGGCGTCCAGTGCTTCCGGATCGTGAATGTCCACGTTGCGGCAGACCCACATCATTCGGCGAAAGGCTTTGCCCTCGATCTGGTAGATGCGGCCTTTTGAAAGGCCGATGGACTCGCTGATTTCGGCAACGGTATGGACGTGATGGTCAGAGAGACCGTAACGCATACGCACGATCGTCGCCTCGCGCGGAGACAACAGAGAGATGAGTTTCTCGACCAGAACAGGATCTGAGATGCTGACCCAGCCCCGTGAATCCCCGCAATTGAATGGTAGAGTCCATGGAAAATTGAACTTGACCCCGTTTTTGGGCCACCGGGATGTAGAAAATCCCCGTGTCTGAACTTGACCCCGTTTTTGGGCCACCGGGATGTAGAAAATCCCCGTGTCATGGCGCCAGGGCGGGCTGCGTGAGCCCTGACGCTTTTCGTGCCTCCGCAGGCGTTCGGTAGCCGATGGCGCTGTGCGGACGCTCGGTGTTGTAGTCTCTACGCCATCGCTCGCATTTTCCGCGCGCGTCGGCAAGGTTCATGAACCAGTGCGCATTCAGACATTCCGCCCGGAACTTGCCATTCAGGCTCTCGATGAACGCATTGTCCGTCGGCTTGCCTGGCCGGGAGAAGTCGAGCTCGACCCCGTTGGCATAAGCCCATAGATCCAGGTCACGCGAGATGAACTCGGGCCCCTGATCCACCCGGATGGACCTGGGGTGACCGTGCCGGGCGCAGATACGCTCGAGAACGTCGACGACGTCTGCGCCGGTGAACCGTTCGCGTGGCTCGATGGCAGGCACATAGCGGGTGAACGCGTCGATCACGGTCAGGATCCGCATGCGGCGGCCGTCGTAGAGCTGGTCATGAACGAAGTCCATCGCCCAGACTTCGTTGGCCATCACCGGGTCTGAGCGGCCTTCCCGGAGCTTTGCCTTCACCTTGCGCTTCGGCGTCTTGTTCCTCAGCTGTAGACCCATCTCGCGATAAAGCCGATAGACCCGCTTGGCGTTCACCGACCAGCCCTCCCGCTGAAGCAGGACATGGATACGCCGGTAGCCATACCGAACCCGCGTCTCAGCGATCTCCCTGATCCGCTGGCGGAGTTCGTCCTGGGACCCGCGCTGGGACTTATACTGGTAGGTCGAACGATCGGCCCTGAGAACCTGGCAGGCGCGTCGGACGCTCACCCGCCAGGCCGCGCGCAGATGATCCACCAGCTCTCGCCGGCGCGCGGGCCTCAGAGCTTTCGACGGATAACGTCCTGAAGCATTTCCTTGTCCAGCGAAAGATCGGCCACGATCCGCTTCAGCCGACCGTTTTCTTCCTCGAGCTGCTTGAGCCGCTTCATCTCCGACGGCATCAGGCCGCCATACTTCTTTTTCCAGTTGTAGAAGGTGGCCTGGCTGATCCCCGCCTTGCGGCAGACCTCTTCCACCCGCGTGCCTTCCTCGGCCTGACGCAGAATGAACGCGATCTGCGCTTCAGTGAATTTCGACCTCTTCATCGGCCTTCTCCCCGTACCAGCAGCCCAAGCCGTTAAACGGGAATTTTCCACTTTTCCGTGGCCGGGAAAACGGGAAGCAGGTCACGCGATCCTGCCGTTGCGGACCCTCGGCAAGAACGCGAAGTGGAGCCGAAAGTATCGGCAGATCGTGGCCTCCATCGCTCAGATCGGAATCGTCGAGCCGCCAGTCGTCGTTCGGAACCCCGACAAGTCCGCGACCTGGTTGCTGCTCGACGGCCACCTGCGGATCGAAGCCCTGAAGGACGCCGACGCCCAGGAGGTAGAATGCCTCGTCTCCACCGACAACGAGGCGTTCACCTACAACCGGCAGGTCAGCCGCCTCGCACCGATCCAGGAGCACAGGATGATCCGCAAGGCGATCGAACGCGGCGTGCCGGAGGAGAAGATCGCACTCGCGCTCGACCTCAACATGAGCAGCATCCGGCGCAAGGCCCACCTGCTCGATGGCATCTGCGAGGAAGCGGTCGCGATCCTGAAGGAAAAGCCCTGCACCAATGCGGTGTTCGAGACACTGCGCAAGATGAAGACCATGCGCCAGATCGAGGCGGCCGAGCTGCTGGTGAACGCAAACAACTACTCCGTTGCCTATGTGAACGCGATCCTCGCGGGAACGCCGCAGGCGCAGTTGGTGGACTCGTCCAAGCAAAAGAAGGTCAAGGGGATCACGCCCGAGGCGATGGCGCGGATGGAGCAGGAACTCGCCCGCTTACAGGAGGGCATCGCCTCGATCCAGGACACCTACGGCCAGGACCATCTGCATCTGACGGTCATCAAGGGCTACGTCGGCAGACTGCTCGGGAACGCCCGGGTCGTGCGCTATCTGGCGCAGAACCATCCCGAGTTCCTCGGCGAGTTCCAGACGATCACAGAGATTACACCGGTGGAAGCCGCCACCCCCGACTGATTGAGGCGATAGCAGATAATGGGGACCCGGACCCGACAAGCGCGGGGACCGCGGGAGACGCCGGACGGTGGGCCGGATCGAGCGCGGCGGTGGGAATGGCGGCGAACCCGTTCGGAGCCCACCAGGTCGGTTCGAGTTTTCGCCGGCCGCGTGGCCGCCTCTGCGGCTGCGTTCAGTCTGGGCGTGTCGGAGGCTGGGCTACTCCGGCACGCCCACCCAAAGTGGTTCAATCCTGGAAGCGAACAGCAGGAGCTTCATGCTGCGAGCGCCGTCGGCAACGCTGGCCCTACCGGAACGATCCCGGTCGGGTTGAGCGCCTTGATCGAGTAGTAGCCGCGCTTGATGTGGTCGATGCTCACGGTGTCGCGCACGCCGGGAATGGCGAGGATGCGCGCCTGGTAGGCACTGAGGGCGGGATAGTCGGCGATGCGGCGCAGGTTGCACTTGAAGAGGCCGTGGTAGGCCACGTCGAAGCGCACCAGCGTCACGAAGAGCCGGATGTCGGCCTCGGTGAAGCGGTCGCCCAGCAGGAAGTCACGGCCGTCGCCGAGTCGCCCCTCAAGCTCGTCGAGCATGGCGAAGACGTCGTGGAACGCCTCCTCGTAGGCGGTTTGCGTGGTGGCGAAGCCCGCGCGGTAGACGCCGTTGTTGAGGCGAGGATAGATGCGGGCGTTCAGCGCGTCGATCTCCTCGCGGAGGTCGGCCGGATAGAAGTCGAAGGTGGGGTCCGCGAAGTCGCCGAACCCGGAGTTCAGCATCCGCAGGATGTCAGCGGATTCGTTGTTCACGATGGTACCACGCTGCTTGTCCCAAAGTACGGGCACCGTCGCGCGGCCCGAAATGGCGGGGTCGGCGCGGGTGTAGATTTCGTGCAAGAAATTGGCGCCGTTCAGCGTGTCGAGGTCGGCCCCGCCAGTATCGCCGAAGCGCCAGCCCTGGTCGGAGAGTTCGGGCTCGACGACGGAGACCGAGATTGCGTCCTCGAGCCGCTTCAGCTTGCGACCGATCAGCGTGCGCGACGCCCATGGGCAGATCAGCGCGACGTAGAGATGGTAGCGGCCAGGCTCGGCCTTGAAGCCGCCTTCGCCGGTCGGCCCGGCGCTGCCGTCAGGGGTGATCCAGTTGCGGAAACTGGAGGTCTGGCGGACGAAGCCGCCCTTCTCGTCCCTGGCCTGGACGGGCTGCCAGTCGGCCACCCATTTCCCGTTCATCAGCATGGTCGTCTCCTCAATTCCTCAGCGTGATTGCGGTACCCCAAGGGTCGCGCAGGGTCAGGCCATCGGCGTTCCTGGTGCCTGCAATGCCGGCGCTGTCGGCGCGTGCGGCAATGGCGGTGATGTTCGTGGCATCCCGGACAAGGATCTCGACGGCCTTGAGACCTGCCATGCGCTCGGGACGTCTGCCGGCGCGGCGGCTGTTCCAGACGTTGCCGGCCAGCTGGTGGTGATAGCCGCCGCTGCCGTAGAAGCTGGCGCCGGGATAGCGCGCCGCGATATCGAGGCCGAGCACGTCGCGGTAGAAGCGATCGGCCTCGGCCGTGTCACCCACCTGCAGGTGGACATGGCCGACACTGCCGCCTTCGGGGAAGCCCGACCATTCGGTGCCCTCCGCGCTTTGCAGCAGGTCCTGCAGATCGAGCGGATCGGTGCTCATCCGTATCTCGCCGCTCTCTCCGTGCCAGTCCGAGACCGGGCGGTCGGCATAGACCTCGATGCCGTTGCCCTCGGGATCGGCGAGATAGAGCGCCTCGCTGACGATGTGGTCCGACGCGCCCTGAAGCGGCACGCGCGCCGCGGCGACATGGGCGACCCAGCGGGCCAGGTCGGCTCGGGTCGGCATCAGGAAGGCGGTGTGAAAAAGCCCGGCCTGGCGCGGATCGAGCGGGGCGAGGTCAGGATCGCCCACGAGCTCCAGCAGCGGCGTGCCGCCGGTGCCGAGCGTGATGCGATCCTCGCCGGTCGCGATCGGGGTGAGCCCGAGCACGGACTGATAGAAGGCAGAGACCGCACGGAGGTCACGCACCTTGAGCCGGACCGCCCCGATCCGCATCGGCGCGGCAGTCATGTCGAAGTGGTCGGCTGCGATGGTCATGGCAGGTTTCCTTGAAAATATGTGCTGGCCGCGGGAGGGTCCACGCGGCCAGCAAGGGAGGTCAGGCGCGGCTGCGCTTGAGGGCGAAAGCGCCGTCGCCGAGCAGGGCCTGGACGACTAGCGTCACCGCCCAGAATGCCGGGAATTCCCAGCCGCCGCCTTCGTTCGAGAAGAAGAAGCCGGCCGCGCCGTGGGGCACGTAGATCGAGCCCAAGAGGATCGGCACGAGCGCCAGCGACACCCAGCGGCTGTAGGCGCCGAGGATCAGCGCGAGGCCACCGAAGAGCTCGGCCGCGATGACGAGGTAGGCGAGAGGCCCGGGCAACCCGAGGCTGGCGAAGTAGCCCACTGTCCCGGCCGGAGTGAAGACGAAAAGCTTCAGGCCGGCATGGGCGAGGAAGAGAACGCCCATGGAGACGCGCAGGATCGTCGCGGCGAGATCGGCGTTGGAGACGCCGTCGACAAGCGACGGACGGTCGGAGGCGGAAGCGGTTGCGTAGGTCATGGTCATGTTCCTTGAATCGAGGGGGCTCAGGCAGCGCGCTGCCAGGTGGGGGCGATGTCGGTGCCGTGGCCGAGGCCGTAGCCGAGCGTGATGTTCAGCGCGGCGGCGGGCTCGAGGTAGCGTGCGGTGGCAAGCGCCCCGGTCTCCAGCGTCTCGAAGCCGGCGCTGCGCGCCAGTTCGGCGACTGCGGCCCGCGCGGCCTCGTCGTCTCCGGCAACGAAGACCGTGGCGGGACGGCCGGCGGCCCGACCGCCGTTCTGGAGCACCTGCGCGAAGATGGTGTTGAAGGCCTTGACGACCTTCGCCTGCGGCGCGCGCTTCTGGATTTCCTCGGCGGCGCTGGTCGTGTGACCGATGGTGAGACCGGAGAAATCCGCCTTCATCGGGTTGGTGATGTCGACGACGATCTTGCCTGCGAAACCGCCGGCCGCCTCGATGACGTCGCCCGCAGCATCAAAGGGCACAGCCAGGACGACGATGTCCGCCGATTGCGCAGCCGACGCGAGGGGGGCGGACGACACGCCGTTGCCCACTTCCTGGGCGGCAGCGTCAGCTTTGGTTTCGTCGCGGCTGGCAAGCGTGACGGGATGGCCGGCATTCGCGAAGCGGGTCGCGAGACCCTTCGCCATGTTGCCGGCGCCAATGATCGAGATGCTCATGTTCGTTCTCCTTCTGACATCCGGCGTTCGGCTGAACGCCAGCTCGTTCGTCATGCGGAAAACATAGACTCTGCCTAGAAGGACGATAATCCGGCCTCGGGGAAGATGATTGCTTCCCGAAGAAGGGTAATGGCCTACCAGCCTTGCTCCCAGTGCGGGGTCTGCCGGTAGCGTTCTGAAAGAAAGTCTACCAGCAGGCGCACCTTGGCCGCGAGATGGCGGCTGTGCGGATAAAGGACGTGGACGTCGTAGGGATCGGGTTCGAACGACGGCAGCAGTCTGATCAGCCTGCCCGAGCGCAGGGACTCCCCCGCCACGAAGGCGGGCACGCAGGCGAGCCCGAGTCCAAGTTCTGCGGCCTGGACGCAGGCCTCGGCGTTCGAATAGCGGATGCGGCCGTCGACGCTCGCCATCTCGACCTCGCCGGTCTCGCCCTTGAACGGCCACCGGGTCGGCTCGCGGAAGTTGGTGTCGATGATGCAGGCGTGCTCGGCAAGGTCCGAAGGCGACTTGGGCGCATCGTGCTGTTCGAGATAGGAGCGTGCGCCGACCACGACGATGCGTACGGCGCAGAGCCTGCGGATGATCAGGCTGGAATCGCCGGGACGCCCGACGCGGACGGCAAGGTCGAACCCCTCGTCGACGACGTTGACGACCCGGTCGGAGAAGGCGACATCGAGTTCGATGTCGGGATAGAGTCCGGCGAACGCGTTCAGCGCGGGCGCCAGTTCGCGCGTGCCGAAGGTCAGGGGCGCCGTCAGCCGCAGCCGCCCGCGCGGGGACTGCGAGATGTTTCGGATGTCGAGGTCGAGGGTGTCAAGTTCATCGACAAGCGGCTTCAGGCGGTCGTAGTAGGCACGGCCAGCCTCCGTCGGCGCGACGGATCGGGTCGTCCGGTTGAGCAGCCGCACGCCCAACTCGGTCTCGAGGCGCGAGATCATCTTCGACGCCTGTCCGGACCGCGTGCCCAGCTTCTCTGCCGCCGCCGTGAAGCTGCCTGTCTCGATCACGGCGAGAAACATGCGGTCGCTGTCGAGGCGGTCCATTTCTTCCTCATAGGCAGATATGAGCGATGAATATCGATCATTGTACCAAGATTGGGAAGAAAAAGGAATCGACCGATGAACGCAAGATCATCGCCCTCGGCAAGCGCGCGCCTGATCCCGTATGACGCTGTAGTCGGCAAGCATCGCGGCGATAGCGGACCTGTCCGGGAGCAACACGACTTCCTCCGCTGCGCGGACTTGGAACTCCTGGTCGTACTCAACGACGGGTGGGCACACGGCGCCGCTCAGCAGATCAGAACCGCCCGTCGCGCAGCCGCTCAGCAAGCTCGTTGCGATCGCGAGGACGGCGAGCCGCCGCTTCCAGCATCCGACGTTGGACGTCATTGGCCTTCTCCATGGTTTCAAGGCGTTCGGCGAGGCGTCCCGATCGCTCGCCGGAGCGACGCAGGGCCAGCAGGAACAGAAGGATCGCGAGGGCGGTGACGCCGTAGCGAAGCGCCGCGCGCGCCCATGCCGATCCGGCGAACGTGGCGACGAGGCACCCAATCATCGCCGCCCCCGGCGCCAATCATCGAGGCGGGCGTAGATCGTGACTGCGATGCCCCCGAGCGCGACGGCGATGAACAGCCAGCGCAACGTGTCGAGATACGGCACGAGCGGCAGGATGGCGGTCTGGGTCTCGGCCAAGACGCTCTGCGCCACCTCCACCCCTGCGGCGCCCAGCGTCGCCACACCAGCCGCCCCTCCACCCTTCATGGTGCGGCTGTCGGCCAGCACTTCGCGGGCGGGCGGCGTTTCGGCTGCAAATGCCGTCGCCCGTACCGGGAACCGCTCGCCCCACTGCCGTGCAGGGCCGAGATCGACATGCATGAACCCCGAGCGCGGATAGAAGCCGAAGCCGAGGAACCCGACCTCCCGCGCCGCCGCCTCGAAGGCCACCGGGTCGTGGTTCGCCATGGCAATGTCGAAGGCGGCGCCGTCGAGGTGCTTGGAGCGGGTCGCGCCGCCGACGGTGCGGTTGTGCTCGGGGCTTCGATAGGCGGAGCGGACGATCAGCGGCTTGCCAAGCCGGTCGCGCAGGATCAGCAGGCCATCGGCCGGCACGCGCTCGGGCAGTACCTCGCCGCGGAGCGCGGTGGCAGGCAGCGCCGAAAGCCGCGCGTGCAGCGCGGTGAGGATGGTTTCGCGAGGGGTGGGCATTGGTTTTCGCTATGTTGCGGGTGCAGAGAAGGTCTGCTTGGAGCCCATAGTGACGAATGCTGCACGATGGGCGAATGTCGGTTACCGACCTCACTACGCCAGCGTGCGCGTCATCTCACGGATCAGATCATTTGTCTCTGGTCTCGTCGTTTGGTGCCGATATCGAAGAGCCACAACAGTTCTTGATATTTCAAGGCCATCGATGGGTTTCGACACCAGGCCAATGTCCGAAGGAATAGCGGTGGCTGGCAGGATCACCGCACCTAACCCTTGCCGAGCAAGCTCAACCAGCCAATCCACGCGATTTGACCGATAGGCCGCGTAGAGTTCGTGACCTTGGTCTGCACATGCCCCATGCAACGCATCCCGCATTTCGCAATTGGGTCGATCGAGCATGTCAGTTTCAGCGAGTGTCGAAAGAGAAATAGCGTCTCGTTCAGACAACGGGTGCGACTTGGACACCACAACCTTGTAGGACTCGTCATAGAGCTGGTCTATTCGATAGAGGTCTTCACTGACCGTCGTCGCTGTGACAACGACGTCAAATTCACCCTCTCGCAATCCGGCCAGAAGCTTGGAGGCAGACGCCACGATCAACTCTATTTCGGCTTGCGGCAATCGTGTACGGAAGCGTTCCACGGCGGCTGAAATCCGGTTGTGACCAATCGTTTCGCCAACACCGACAGAAATAGGAACCCGCGCTAGTCGCGTGTGGCGGACGGCTTCTGCCTTAGCTGCCTGCGTTTCGTCATGCGCTTTCTGTAGCCTTGGCTGCATGAGTTTTCCAAGTGCCGTCAACCTGCATCCCGCGCGGTCCCTGACAAACAGATCACCCCCGAGCTCGTGTTCAAGCTTCTTGATCGCGGTCGTCAGGGACGGTTGGGAAACATTTGAGGCGCTAGCGGCATGGGTGAAGTTGCGATGCTCGCAGACAGCCAAAAAATACCTGATCTGGTTCATCTCCACTGCCACAGTCTCCGTCACTTTCCGCCATGAGGTTCACCATAGCACATGTCTATCAAAGAATAGAAGTTCGGGATTGGTGCCTGAGGCATTCGGCATGGGAAAAGGGTGCATCGAAACCAGACACACCAACCTCTCAATCAGGAGGCGACCATGAAAGCCCAAATTCTCAAGACACTCGCCGCTTTGGCCTTGATCACGACATCTGCAGCCGCACAGGAAACCCCAATGGAAAATCACACTGCCAGCTACATCGCCATGCCCGCTGCTGAAGGCCAGACCGAAGCATTCGCCGAATTTCTGGCCGGAGCCGCCCCGATTGTCGCGGACACCGAACCAGGCACCTTGCTTTGGTTTGCCTTGCAAGCCGAAGATACGCTCGCGATCTTTGATATCTTCGTGGATGAAGAAGCGCGCAATGCGCATTTCTCCGGCGCCGTGGCCGCGGCTTTGAACCAAAATGCCGACGCGCTGGTCGCCGGAGGCTGGGACGATGGTGTTGTCGCGAACATCAACAATTCCGATGTCTTGTCGATGAGGGAACCGGTTGATCTCTACTCGGCCACGACAGCCACGTACATCAAGCTCGAAGCAGCACCCGGCAAAGGGCCGGAATTGGCAGCCTTGCTGACCGCAGCTGGTCCCATCGTCGAAGAAACCGAACCCGGCACATTGTTCTGGGCGGCGCTGCAGATTGACGAAACATCCTTCGCAATCTTCGACATCTTCACCAACAATGCTGGCCGTGAAGCACACTTTGCCGGTCAAGTCGCCGGGCTGCTGAACGAACGGGCAGCGGAGTTGGTCGCTGGCGGGTGGGACGACGGTGTGGTCGCTAACGTCCACAACTTCCACATCCTCGCCATCAAGTAACGCGATGTGACAGGAACAAGAGGCGCCTGGTGCAACGCATCAGGCGCTTTGCCGAACGAATTTAGATCACCGTGAAGCGGTCGTTCGAGTAACTGCAGCGAATTAGCGCTTTGTCCGCACAGCGGCCTTCAACCTGTTCGCCCTTCAACCCAGTTCGCCACGATCAGCCCCGGTACACCGTCCAACGCCCGGTCTGCATCCCGAGCCAGGTCCAGCCGCTTGGGCAGCTTGACCTGCGGGACCAGCAGGAAGATCGGCGCGGTGACCTTTCCGCGCCCGGTCTTCGAGCGCGACACGACCGTCTGACCCTTCGTGTTCAGCCGCCCCTCGGCCACCAGCAGGCTCGGGCCTGTCCGGCGATAGACGAAGCGCAGGCGCAGCCCGCGTCGCCGCTCCCATTCACCGGGCGTGATCCTGCCACCGCGCAGGGACTTGCCCGCGGCTGGCAGCGGGATCGCCAGCCATAACCCGTCCTTGGATCGGATCAGCGGTCCGGTGTCGTGCGCGCCGACGATGACCGGGGCCTTGGACCAAACGAGCGATGCCGCGTCGAGGCTCTCGCCCGACCTCGGGAAGTTCTGGCTGCGGATGGAATTGGCGAGCCGTGCGCCGAGCCCCGCGCCGGTGATCAGCAACCGCCATGCCGCTTTCAGCCCGGTTCCGGCCTCGCGCATGGCTGCGGTCACGGCGCGTTCGCCCGCCGCGACCTCGGCCGCCATCATCGCGACGATGTCGGGATCGATGTCGAGCTTGAGTCTCATCGCGGTCACGCCGGGCGCAGATCGACGGTCCAGACCAGCCGCTCACGGTCACGGACGGGCTCGCCCTGAATGAGGAAGGCATCGCCCTCGATCTCGACACGGTCGCCGGGGCGCGGGTTCGTCACCTCGGCAACGCGCAGGTCGACTCGCGTGGTCTCGGACCAGAGCCGCGCGTCGCCGAATTCCGTGACCGCGTCCGCACGCCGGGCGACAACGCGCACGAGCACGGGCGCGCCGCCGTCAGCGATGTAGACCGCGTCCCGGCCGATATTGGGATCGGCGAAGAGCGCGCCGACGGCGGCAGCGAAGGCAGTCATCAGAAGCTGCCGTTGAGCCGCACCCGGCCGATGGTATCACCAGCGCCAGCCGCAACCGCCTCGGTGGCAACGCCGTCTTGTGGTGTTCCGCGATTGCCGCGTCGCAGCCCTCGCAGTGATACTCGGCAGTCTCCGGGCGGCCCTTCTGCCAGCGCAGCCGGTCGAACTTCAGCCACTGCATCGCGCCGCAGTGCGGGCACGGCACGAAGTACCGCCGCTGGTCGCTGGCCTCGTATTCCCGCTCGATGCGCGACAGCCCCCGGATGGTGGGCGTCGAGACCAGCAGCACCTTGCGCCGATGGGCGAAGGTCAGCGACCGCGCCTCAGCAAGCGTGACCGGGTCGCCTTCCTCGTCGGCTGAGGCCGGATAGGCGTCGACCTCGTCGAGAAAGATGTATCGCGCCGGGGTGGACCGAAGCCCGACCGCCGAGTTGGCCCCCGTCATGATCAGGATGCCGCCCGCGAATTCCTTCGACAGCATGGTGTTGCCCGCGTCGCGGGACCGGGCCGGCTTGACCCGCTCGCGCAGCTCCGGGCTTTCGTCGATCAGAGGGTCGATCCGCTGGCGCGAGTTGCGCTTGGCCAGCTCGACCGTGGGCTGGACCGCCAGCATCGGACCCGGTGCCTGGTGAATGGCGAACCCGATCCAGTTGTTGC
This sequence comes from Glycocaulis abyssi, assembly GCF_041429775.1. NCBI lineage: Bacteria > Pseudomonadati > Pseudomonadota > Alphaproteobacteria > Maricaulales > Maricaulaceae > Glycocaulis > Glycocaulis abyssi. Next base: position 155,903 of record NZ_CP163422.1, read on the forward strand.
CCGCCTCGGTCGCCCCGACCTGCGCGGCCTTCATGAACACGATCCGCTGCATGGGATCGCCGGGCGACAGCCGGTCCATGATTTCGCGCATGTAGGGCGTGCGCACCGTCCGATACCGCCCGGGTTCGGCCGAGGCGCGCCCCGAGAGCATCTGGTGCTGGTCCGCCCATTCCGAGACGGTCAGGTCCGGGTCGGGCCGCAGCCCGTTGCCCCAGGCGCGCAGGATCTCGCCCGCGCCGTCGAAGTCCGTCAGGCCGCCAGGATCATCGCCGCTCTCACCGGAAGTCGGGCCGGACCTCGGCGAGTTCGTCGAGGTGGGCGCGTACATGTTTCTCCAGGACCTTCTGCATCGCGGCTGGCTCCACGGTGATCTGATGGCCCGTCGTGTCGCTGGATGCCGCCGAGAGCTCGGCCGCCATCAGCGCCGCCGCGCGCGCGGGCCAGTTCACCCACGTGTCCCGTTCCTCCCGCGCCAGGCGGAACACCAGCGCCAGCGCCCGGGCCCGCTCGATCAACTCCCCCTTCAGCTTCTGCAGACGGATGCGTCGTTCCTGCGCCTTCAGCACCTCGTTCGCGGTCTTCGCCTGCAGGAAGGTCGTGCCGCCGCCGACTGCCGGGACGGCCAGACCCTGTTCGCGGAGCGTTTCGCCGACGGCAGCCACGGCAGCCTCGGGGACGGGCTTCAGCTTCGGCGCAGGCGGCTTGCGGGTCTTCGACGGGTCCGTCGTCTCGGCGCGCCGGACGTCGCTGGCGGCCGCGTTGATGCTGCCGTCGGGATAGAGAACCAGCCGCTCGGCCGTCTTCGCCTTCTGGATCGCGCCCCGCGACAGCCCGACATGGGCGGCGTACTGGCGCTCGCTCATGCCCTGCATCGACGGCTCCGATTATCATTCAGAATCATGTGCTTATCGAGTTGATAAGCGGCACGGACAGAGCGAACGTCACTCCAACGAAGCGATGCAACTCGACCCAAGGAGCCACCCCGATGACCCGCCGCGCACAGGACAACACGAATGCCCTCGACGCCTTCATCGCCGCGAAGTCGGAGATCGACGCGATGCTGGAGCGGCTCGCCGCCCTCAGCGCCGACCATTTCGAAACCAGCCCCGACGAGATCAACTGGGTCAGTTAGATCGAACGAAGGAGGATGCCATGCTTAGAGATCCAAATGGTGCTAGAAACTCGGTAACAAACATGCTTCCGCAGGAAATTGATGAATTCCTCGGCAAACCCGATCCCAACGATGACCGCGCAGCACCGTTTGTCCTTGCAGGAATAGCCTTCATAGCCGCCTTCGCCGCATATATGTTTTTCTTCTTTTAGGCCTTTAAGCCCAATCAGAATGATAAACCCCCGGTGCCCTTCACCGGGGGTTTTTGATGTCAGGGCCTTTTCCTAATTTCTTGGTACACGCATGGTGGGCGGTAGCGTGAACCGCTCGTCATCCACATCGACGCTGCCGGGAGGGGCGCGGTTATCAGCTGGCGCCGCTTGCCTGGCCCCTCCACCTGACCCTCCCCAGTTTACCCCAGATCGACGGCCAGCCTGCGCATCAATCAGATCACCAGGTCTGCTTCCTCCGCCTTCTGCTACCTCAGCCGAGCCTGCAGACGAATTCAGTGCTTCGCGACGCTCCCTTTCGGCATAAAGCTCCTGTACATTCGCGTCACCATATCGGTTCTGTGGATCCCAACTGTCGCTGCCCGCATGGCCAAGCTCGTGGATACGGATCCCATAGTTCACCTCTTGGTCACTCCACCCACCATAAGGCGATCCCGATCCCACGCTCTGATCATCATGTCCCCAACCGCTCATATCCCGCGCACCAGCGGGATCAGGTCGGATGTGCTCCGGCATTTCCGGCGCTTCCGTACTCGCCGTTAGTCCGGCTTCGTGAGCAGACGAAACACTCTCAGTTGGATTTGGACCACTCCATCCAACGCCCCCGTCAGGTGCCAATGGCAGGTTCTCATAGCCGGCAGTCTCCCAGTTCGGATCTATCCGTTCCGGATTGATCCCCTCATTGATAACACCCTCGATACGATTCCGGCCGCCCTCAATCGCACCCATACCGCCAAAGCCGGAATCCATCATATGGCCAGCACGGGCCATATCACCGCCGATACCCAACTCTTGCGGTGCTAATCCGGCCTCCTGGGCCACCTGCTCGCGCATGAAGCTATCAGCGTAGTTCCCAAAAGCCGCCCGATCCTGATGGAACAGCGCCATCACATCATCATGTGACCCTATCGCTCGACCGTTCACGCCTTCGCGCCCGTTCATCCAGTTCAGGAACACATCATCTGATGGCATGGAGTAGCTATGCTCGCTGCTCTCCATCTGTTCGGCCATACGCTCAAAGCGCTGGCTGACTTCGCTCATACGGCCTGCCTGCTCGTTCTGGGAATGCGCCATGCGGAAGGCTTCATTGATCGAGTGACCATCGCTCGTCTGCCCAGCTTCTGAGAAGCTTATATCGCCCCGCCGATGCGCTTCACTGACCCGGCTGTAGATTTGAGACAATTCTTCACGCTCGCTTTGCGACAACGCGTTATAGACATCCCTCGCTTGCGAGTCCGACGCGCTCCATTGGTTCTCAACTGATCCTCTGGCCAAAGCCGAGTAGAATGCTTGCGTTCCTGATCCGAGAAAATCCAGACCAATGCTTCCCCGCACCCCAGCTTCCGCCACAGCCCCAACTGACGCTGAAGAGCCACTGCCGGACGTTGATGTCAGCCCGGCTCTCTGAGCGGCATCCCTGACGATGGAGTTGCCGCGCGCCAGGTCTTCAACAGTCCGGTCACCCTCGGCCCGGTTCACATTGATCACGCCATCCAGACCACGCGTGTGGTTCGCCGCGCTGGTGTGAATTGCATCAAGCGCCTGGGCGGTGTTGACCGCAGCCGATTGTGAGTAGCTCTCGCTCTGGCTTTGCGCGTCAGAGGCCATCGTCCGCGCCGTCTGGCCCCAGGCCTGCCGGTTCTGGAAGCCGAATGGCGTGCGCGATACACCGCCGCTCATATCGCTATAAACCCCGCCATCCTCGTGGTGAGCCGTGCGCACACCACCCCGGCCGACCACATTCCAGTGGCCCATATTCACATCGCCGCTGGTGCCGTGCTGATTGCCGAAGGTCTGGTTGAAGCGGTGCGTATCGAACGCCGTCGTTCCCAGATTCATATTGCCCACGGTCTGATCGGCCGCCGCCTGTTGAGCGGCGCCCGACACCGAGTTCAGAAGCGAATTGCTCTGCATCGCCAGCCGATCGACACCGAAGGCCAGCATGGTGGCCATCACGGGGATCATCATGGTCATCCAGCCCGCGATAGACGCCAGATCTCCATTGATCCCCGCAACCCCGTCCATGGAAGCCAGAGTCACGCCGGAATAGCCCTCATTCGCGTCATAACCGGCCGCACGGCTCGCTTCGGCGATATGGTGCATCATAATCCCGTTCAGGATCACAAAGAGCGGCCCCCACGCCTGCAGGATCAGGAAGCCGGAAAAATACTTCTTGAGCAGCTGAGGCCCGAATTTCGGCAACAGGAAGAATGGCGCCATCAGCGGGAACATCGAGTAGAAGATGATCTCCAGAACCACCCGCAAAAGCGGAATCCATTTATGGGCCATCTCGGCCGACATGAAATTCTGCGTCCGGGACTGCTGCTCCGCTCGCGTCATCGAATACGCTGAAATATCGACGCCAGACTCTGCGGCCGCCGACAGCTGCGCATCGCGCACCGAGTTGATCGTCATGGCCTGAATGAACACATCAGCCGCCGACCGCGACTGGTCCATCAGGAAGGCATGAGCGCCCTCGACATTCACCCGGATCGTCGTTTCCGCCAGCGGCCCGGCAAGATCGGGATGCACTACCCGGCCGAAGCGGTTAGCTGCCTGGTCAGCCATGGCCTCACGGCCAGCTCTGAGCTGATTGGCGGCTTGCACACATCCGATCGTCTCGCGCGTGCCGTCAGGACTGATCCATTGGGTCGCCAGTCCGCCGTGCGGCGACACCGTGATGAAATCGAACAGATCCGGAGCCGTTCCCAGATCATGCATCGAATAGTGGTGTGTGTGCAGGTCGTGCATCACGCAGCGCACGACATAGGAATCCATGTTCGCGGCGAAATACTGGTCCGGCCAGCGCAGCATCGTCGTTTCGCGAAGCACCCGGCTGCCATAGATCAGGCCTGTTTGCGAGTACTGCGCCGCTTCCGGGTGAGGGAACACCGTCTCGGTGAGCTGGGTGGCCGCATCCCCGATCGTGCTCGATAGCGAGAATACGAGGCCGACAGCCATGGGCACGTTGTCGACAGCAACAGGCGCGCCCACGCTCAGCCTGTCATGGATGATGATCGTAGTCCGCGGGACCAGGATCACCGCCGTGATCAACAAGGCGCCGGCAAACCACATGACCGTTTCCTTGAGATTCAAGGAAAAGGCCGCCGACACGATCACCATGACTAGGCCGATCAGCATGACCAGCCGGATCAGGCTATCGATCACCGAATTGCCCATCATCATGGCAATCGCGTTGAACGCGTTCACATAATGATCAAGCCCACCATAAACGAAGCCCTCCATCGCCCTTACCAGCCTCCCCGCGTCGCCATGGCCTGGCGCATGAACCGGGTCTGCAGCCGGTTCGAGAGGATCTGGTCCATCCGGACATAGTGATCGATGAAGGCTTCATCGCGCGCCGTTTCGCCCGCAAGCTCGATCCGCTTCTGATGGATGAACTGGCGGACCTGGCGCACCTGATCACGCCACTCGCGATATTCGTTCTCGCCTGACGCCAGCTCCATACGCGATCGCGACCGCTGCGTTTCTGCGAGTGCCGCGTCGATGAACATGTGCACCATGTCCACGGCGATCAGATCGATCAGCCGTTCATCGACCTCCACGATGCCGAAATTGCCGGCCTGGACCTCGTGGGCGTGCTGTACCGACAGCATGCGGTAAATCGGAATGCTTGTGGTGTTCAGGAAGGCCAGCTCCTGCGTTGTGAGCGGCGCGCGCGTCACCAGTTTCTCAGCCATGGAATCGACCACGTTGCGCACGCGCGCCCGCAAGCTCTGACTCTCAGGGATCGTCACCTGTTGAGTCTGGACCACCAGGCAGCTCTCATGGCCGTCCGCGCAGCGATAGTAATCAAACTCCCCGCCCTGCATGAGCGCAGTCAACGCCCTGTCGGTATCACCGGCCGGAGGGAACCAGTGGTATTCAGGCTGCGCATTTGACCCCGTTCCCATCGTTATGACGGCCGTGCCGGTCATGGACATCAGAAATTCGGCCGTCTGATTGTCCTGCGACGTGCCTTGCATCCATGGCAATTCCGTCAGGGCCGCCCATGCCAGGTTCACATTCGTGAACGTGCGGCCCTCTGCCTCGGGATGATTGAGAACATTGCCGGTCTGACCGCCAAGGCCGCACCCATGACGCGCCGAAACAAAGTCAGAGAAAATGCCTGAACTGGAACCCGCCATCTGGCACACAGCACGCGATCCGCTCTCATGGCGCGGCCAGACCGACCCCATGAGCTGCTGCGCTGCCTGACAGGAATTGAAATTCTGCGAATTGATCTCTTGAGCGAGATTATTCATCTCGCTGATCACGTCAGAGCACATCGGGCAGACGGTCGCCAAGGCCAGCTGGAACGCTACCCCGGTGGCATTGGCGCCAAGCGCTTGCATCATCGCCACAAGCTGATCGGAATCGATGAAGCTGAAACCGCCCGTGTAGATATCGATCCCGCCGCAACCAGCCCTGATCGACGGGCCCGTCATGCTCAAGGGTTGAATGTTGCGTTGAGGCGCACGCATCACCAGCGATCCGCCCGTAAAATACCCGCCAGCCTGACCCATGCCAGCGCGTGGGCTGGTCACATTGACGTTCACACCGTCCCAGAACTCATCCAGCTCGCGCCCGACATTCTGGCCACTGGCAGCCGATACGCTCATCATGGCCGCGCACGCGGCCGCGCCTGCCATGCCGGCGATATTTCTGATCAGTTTCAGCATTAGTAGTCCTCTCCGGGCTCGCGTGACATCGTGACAAAGATCCGTTGCGCCAGCTCCTGACCGGAGATCGCGCCGAAACTCACCCAATGCGTGGTGTTGGTTTCAGTGTTGAGCAGCATGACGGCCGGAACGACCGCTTCGCGACCGCCAAGCAAAAGCTCGAACTGGCCGGTATCCAGCCGCGCGTCTGGGAACTCAGGGGAGGGGCCTCCATCGACTGAAACCGCCCTGACCTCTACACCATGGCTATCGGCGAAATAGCGCAAGACGGGGGAGAACCGCGCGCAATAGGGGCAATCGCTCCGGTAGAAGTAAAAGAGACCATAGCGTTCGCTCAAAGCCGCCAGATCAGCCGTCATTTCCATCGACCGCTGATCGATCCACTCGCTGCGCGCATACTGAGCGACCGGCCTGCGTACCGAATAATCCAGCGCGGGGTCTGACCAGACATTGCGGCGCCAAAAGTCAGAAAACAGTGCCGCGCCTTCCATGGCCCGCCATTGCATGGCCTGGTACTCGCGCACACGCTCCTCTGTGGGCGCATACGCTGCCATCAACCGTAATTCATCCAGCCTGCGCTGGAAGGCTTCTGCCTCTGCCAGAAGCGCCGCTTCCGCGCTCATGGGCGCGGCAGGGGGCGCCGCCTCACCTTGCTCCTGGTCCTCCGGCTCTGGTTCCGGCCGAGAGCAGTAAAACCAGTGTCCGAGACCGCGCTCTGCGCAGTAGAGATCATCCCTATCAACCGTTCCGGCCGACACAGGGGCCAGGCCAGAGAACGCCAGAACGCACGCGCAGAGCGCGCGTGTCGCAAACTCAATCATCACCGTCTCCTGGAGGAATGTCGGTATTGACGCCCGACGAGTAGAAATCGCTCACCCGCTGCTGGATGCGCGCGCTGACAGAGCTTTCGCCTTCAGGCGCAAAGCCCTGCATCATTTCCGCCATCATCGGCGTGAAATCCATCAAAGAGAGATCAAGCTGCGCGAATTGCTCCGGCGTCAGCCCGTCACAATCAGCGTCTGCAGGTTCCCCGAAATCGAGCCCCAGCTGGGCGCGGCCCTCTTCATTGATGATCCGGGCCAGCACCGATCCAAAGCAGCACGATGTCCGGCGCTGCTGCCGGCATCCAAACCAGCCGCGCCTATGGCAGTACCAGCCAACATCGACACACAGATCGGCCTCGCGCGCCTGAGCCAGACGCTGCTCTTCCTCGTTACAGGATCCGTTGAGCCAGTTGATAGCGATCCCGCCACCGCTGCAGCAATTCTTCCAGATCCCGGTCTTGTGACATTGCAGGGCTTCGCCCGCCATCAATGTCATTTCATCGAAATTGTGCGCTTCAAAGAGCGCGGCCAGCTGCGCCAGGGCCCACGGAGCCTGCGCTGCCGCGTTATCGCGTTCAACTTCAATGCATACGCCGTTCGTGCAGCTTACCGTGCGGCACTGATCCACTTCCTGGACATATTCGCCCGGCTCCACGCACTCGTAGACCATGGTGCGCGACCGGCAATCGTCGTCCATGCACTCTTCAGACTGAAGCACACAGTTCGGATCAGGGTTACAATCGGTGACCGTTTCTCCCACGCCAGGGCAGATGTAATCGGTGCGCTCATGCCAGCACTCCGAATAGACCTCGACATCATCGATAAGCTTCGTGCCAGGCCCATCCAGACAGACGGTATCCTGCTCTTCGCACTCCCACTCCGGATCTAGCTGAGGACAGCCAATCTCACGCCATTCCGGCTCGCCAATATGGTCGATAAAGCCGTCAGGCGGAGGGCCGGCAGGGTTGTCGCAGACATAGGTCCGTTCCCGGCCCACACAGCCCTCAGGATCACCCCAGCAATCATAGACGTGCTCAACCCTGTCACACTGGCCATTCGCATTAAACGCAATGCACCGCTGCGTCGGACTTGAGCAGTACGGGGGTGGGTCACAATCCGTATCAGGCACCCGCGTGACGCATTCATATCGCCGCTCCCGGCGTACACACCCATGTGGCGTGTTCTGCACGCAGGTCGTTTGGACGATCCCGCAGTCAGGATTGCCGCGTGAGGAACACCCCGCTTCCCACTGCCAGTTTCCAAGACTTACATGCTCGATAATGTCGACCGGTGTGGCCCCAGAAACCGGCGAGTCACAGCGGTAATCTTGCCGTTCCCGACTGCAGTAATTTCCGGTGCTGCAACGGAAGTCACGTGCCCATCTGGCGCATAGATGGAATGGTGTGTTGGGATTGTCGATGTTACCTTGTAAGTCTGCTAGGCAGTATTCCGATAACTCACAACCAGTAATGATTTCTATTGGCTGCCCGTTTTGGATACAATTACCGCCTCCACATATCAACTCGTCATTTGGCCCCATGCAAATGTTACCAAGTTGACCGTATCCGGTATGTACTCCGTTATGTCCTACTCCGAAGTAACAATAATAGGAGTCATATATTTCTGTTATTTCAGTGCAACTTGACCCACCTTGCGGAACGCACCCCCCTGTGTTTGCCGCTCCGCACGAGCTGTTCTGGCTTACGACATTGCCATCTTCGTCGAGCGTGCGCACACAGCGATAGACATACTCCTCTTCCACTTCGAGATCGCGCGATTGGTAGCAAAGCTCCTGGCTGACTTCCTCATCGTGCCAGTCATAGCAGGTGTAGCTATCCGGAAGGGCGTCCACTTCCTGCGTGCATTCTTCCTCTTCGAGCGTGCAATCTGCGTTGCTATCGAAGCCAGAGCACTGCGTTGACCAGCTCGACACCGTGCGGGGCCGGTTTTCATCGCAGCGATACACATAGTCTCTATCAACCGAATAATGGACGACACGCTCGCAAGCCGGCTGGTCGATGCCTTCGCCATTATCGATTGAGCAGTGATAGGTGGTCCGGGTCTCGTAATCGCGCACCACGGTCTCGGTGGTGCATTCCTCGAATCTGCCACCAGGATCAGTGATCCATTCATCGAAATTTTCGGCCTGGTCCAGCATGCCGGCAACCATGTCGTCGAACTGGCCACCGCCTTCGTACCGGTTCCCCAAAATGGCTTCATACTCAGGCTTCGTGATCGGCTCCAGATGCCGGCCCATCACGTCATTACCCATCTGAGCAGGATTGTTCCCATAATCCAGAAGATGCGCGGGCGGCTCAGCTGCCCCGCCAAGGTCAGACGGTCTGAACGCACCGAAATCTACATCCGGTGGCTGAACGGACCTCGCTGCCTGCGCCGCGTCCTGATTTCTCTGAGAAGGGAAATTGAACTGCGGGCCATCGGCCATGGCCACGCCGTGAGAAAACGCCATAACACAAGCGCTTACGCCAACTACAAAACGTATGAATAACGGGCTCATGGGCTCTTTTCCGCCTGTCATAGCGCAGCACAGCCCCTATGGGGCTGCGCATACAAGAAACTGGCGGCCGAGATTTTGCCCATACGGCCGAGAGTGAGAATGCAGGGAATATAAGGTGAAGTCAACAGGTTAGCGGTTCGTTATGGTCTCTCATCCGTTAACCTGGGGGCTTCCTTGCGGCTAACACCCTGAGATCGCTCTGCTTGCGCTTGAGGGTGGCAGTTACAAAACGTATAAGGCTCCCGATTTGCGGGGGCACATCACAGAAAGGCTTATCTGATGAAATCCATGACCATTACGGTCGCCGCAATCGCGGCGCTCGCAGCAACCGCGTGCTCGACAAAGAGCTATCCAATTGAAGCGCAGCTTTCCGAGGCTGAGATCGAGCTAATGGACTGCCGTGAACTCGCGCGCGAATCTCTGCGCGCAGAAAACGTCCGCGCCCAGATCAATGACACGGCCAATCTCAACTGGCGTTCCGCCGCCGGCTTCCTCGGTGATTTCGGGATCGGCAATGCCATGGCCCGCAACGACGCCGAACAAGCCCTGGATGCTCGCGTCGCCACCATCCGGCGAGCCCAGGTCGCCAAGGGCTGCTCCACATCGTAGATTGCCACTACCGGCAATGCCTCAGCGCCGCCCGAAAGGGCGGCGCAATCAATTCCGCCACCGCCTATACCGGAGTCGTGTCCATGGCGATCCTAAGCCGTTTGCCTATCTACGATCTGCGCACAGACCTCGTGACGGATCTGCAACGCTCCGACTGTGAGCCCTCTATGATCGAGCTTTGCTCCAGCATTGATCGCTACCAGGGTGCCGATCTGTCCGATATGGGCGTGCGTATCGCAATGCAGTCATTTCCGGCCCAGCCAGCTCAATCCCGTGCCTTCCCGAGCATTGGCGCAACACTTCCGCTTCGCGCCTTCGCCATTACGCGAAACGAAAATACGATCGCTGTCGGTATCGTCTGCTGGGACGACCAGTTTCTGGATGACGCCTGGATGCTCATCTGTCTGCAGGGCCTTTATCACGCAGTTTCAGCCCACACCAGCGATAATCCCTTCGCCCACCATTATGGCCCTGTCGGCTTCATCTTCCGCACAGCTGAATGGGACGAACTGCAAGCGCCACTGGGCGGTGAGCTGAATAACTACCTCAATCACCTCGTCTTCGCACTTGCTGAGAGGCCGAGTCGCGTGACGGAAGGACGAGTCTGACCAAATCCGCGACCGCTGGGTTAGCTGGACGTCTCGCCTTGTTGACATGTGCGCCGTCACTTGACACCGTACACTTACGGGATTAGGAACTGCCATGAAGATCAGAAACGTGATCCACAAGGGATTGCGACGGTTCATTGAGGATGATGATGAAAGCGGGCTTCAGCCCGCTGTTGTCGCCAAGGTCCGGCGTATCGTCACTTTCCTTCAGGACATGGAGCGCGAGGATGAGCTGCGCGCCGTGCCAAGTTGGAAAGCCCATAAGCTGACAGGTGACCGGAAAGGGACGTGGAGCCTGTTCGTGACCAGGAACTGGCGGATGACGTTTCGGATCGACCGTGACGAGATTGAGATTATCGACCTCGATTATGAGGATTACCACTAGGAGGTAACCATGGCCGCGATTGGAGGCATCCGCTTGAAGAACCCGGCCCATCCGGGCGGTTTCATCAAGCATGAGATCATCGAGCCGCTGGGTCTGTCCGTCACGGCGGCGGCGGAAGTTCTGGGCGTGACGCGCGCGACACTTTCCACCTTGCTCAACGAGCGCGCGCACCTGTCACCGGAAATGGCGTTGCGTATCGAGAAGGCGTTCGGTGTGTCGATGGACACTCTCATGCGGATGCAGAACAGCTACGACATCGCGCAGACCCGAAAGCGCGAAGGCGAAATCCATGTCGCGCCTTTTAAGGCTAGCGCTGACGGGGCACCGGCGTCAGTTTGATAAATGTTCGACGCTTTCCAGACTTGATTCTGCCGTATCTTCATTATCAGCGCCGTACTAGCTGCTCCCCTTCTCCTATTATCGGACCCTTAACCGGGTAGATATCCAGCAATCCCATGAACGGGACACATATCTCCGTAGGTGCCGCGCCGCTCATCCATGCCTCGCGCTGGCTCTCGCTCAGGATCGCTGGCATGCGGTCGTGAACCGGCTCGACCTGCTCATTGGCCGGGCATGTCACGATGGTGAAGCTCATCACCGGCTCGCCATCCTTCATGGCACTTGCCCATAAACCCGCAAACACCAGAAGCGGTTCGCTGGGATGGCGGATGAAATGAGGCTGGCGCTTACCCTTCGGGCCAGTCCACTCATAGAAGCCCATTGCGGGTACGAGACAGCGCCCCTTGTCCAGCAAGGGCGCATAGAGGCGCGAACTTTCCAGTCCCTCTGCACGAGCATTGAAGGTGGAAAGGCGCTTGCCTTCCATCCATGGCTGCCAGATACCCCAGCGCCCGAATGTGAGCTTGCGCACCCCGTCCGCCTCCATGGCGAACGGGGCCTGCACTGCTGGAGCGATATTGAAGCGCGGCTCCAGGTTCGAGCGTGGGGGCTCACCTGTCAGATTGAGCCAGGCCCGATACTCTTCCCAAGTCGTATCTCCAGTGGCGTAGCGTCCGCACATAGCGCGACGCTAGCGATTCTCCGAAGCGGCGGGAAGGGCGCGAGGGCAGGGGGATCAGGACGCTTTTAGCCCGCAAATGGCCGCGTCCAGCTTTTCCACATCGGCACTGGCCGCTGCGGCGAGCAGCTTCTTAAGTACCTGCGGGCCGAGCTGGTAAGCTCCCGTTTCCATAACAATTCCAGCCGCTTCCGCACTCGCTTCAGCTTTGAGTTTTTCCAGCTGTTCGGCCTGCTTGGCGAGCTTGGTCATCGGTGAAGCCATGAATCTTTCCTTCCGTAATTAACGCCCCGTTAAGGCCCAGATGGTGCTCTGGCCATCAGTTACAAATCGTATAAGCACCTAAGAAAGAGTGAATGTGCGGGGGCGAGCTGGTGAACAGCTCGAAGGAGGCATGTTATGTCGCTGATTTTGCGGCAAATTGTATCCAGTATCGGCGGTGAACTGCACGACGGTGGGACGCGCGCCCTGTGTCCAGGACCAGGCCACAGCCAGAATGACCGCTCCATGTCCCTGATGATCGGGAGGGACGGCCGTGTACTCATCAACTCGTTTTCCTCGCGCACCAACTGGCGCGATTGCCAGCGCTGGCTTGAAGATTTGAAGCTGATCGAACCCTTCGATCCGAAGAGGCCCCCATCCAAAGTGCACCCAGAACAGCGCATACAAAATGTAACTGAGCGAGAGCGGCAAAAACTTGATCGCGCCAAGCGCCTCTGGGCGCAGTCCAAGTCACTCGCCGGCACCCTTGGGGCGCGCTACGCCGCCCTTCGCGGCCTGCGTCTCTATGAGCTTCACTCAACAGAGATCCGCTTCCACCCGAGTGTGCGCCGATCGCGCGGCGGGTATCCCGCTATTCTCCAGAGAATCACGTCCTCAACGGGCCGGATGATGGGCGTCCAATGCACCTATCTCGATCCAGTCACGGCGAACCGTCTGCCTGACCGTGATGGCCGGCGCATTATCGGCCGTTTCAAATCTGGCGCCGTTCGCCTGGCACCGGCCGGTCAGGTTCTTGGAGTAGGAGAGGGGATGGAATCCACCGCCTCCGCAGCGCGGCGCTTTGCCGTTCCTGGCTGGGCGCTTCTCGGATCTGAAAACCTCAAAGCCTTCACACCGCCTGCCGGCGTCGAACTGTTGCTCATCTTCGCAGACCATGGCGAGGGCGGGTTGATCGCAGCCGAAACGCTCAAAACCCGCGCGCTCGATACAGGAATCGATGCACGCATACTTCCGCCGCCCAAGTCGGCCGGGGACTGGAATGACCTCGATAAACCAGCCTTTCCAACAGCCGATTTCGAGAAGGTTTGACTCGATAAACGCGAATCCCGCCATGGTGGCCAGAATCTGTGACTGATCGGATGAGAGATATGGCAGATACGGACGATAGAACGTCAATCCAGCAACGCTGGCGCAAGAAGCGGATCGAGGAAGGCCACGCTGATGTGCGCGTCCTGCTGACACCCGACGAGCTGGATGTCGTCGACCATATCTCCCAATACACCGACCGCAAATCGCGCGCGGCCGCCTTGCGCGCGCTGATCGCGAACGCGGACAAGATCATTCCGTTGAAGGAGAGGGGCGTATGATGTGAAGAAGCCGCCCCTTTTGCCGAAGGGGCGGCTCCTGAAGCTCAAGCTGTAGGGCTAGAGAGCAATGCCAAGAACGCTTTTAGCCCGACATCGCGAAGAATGCAAGCGCAGACTGGTCTGCGAGCGATACCGGCTTGCCTGACGGCTCACATCGCCGAAACACGATGGCCCACACCATGATCTCCACACAGAGCACCCGCCAGGCGCGAGAAGTCGCGCCGGCGCCCGTGCGTGCGTGTTCATCAATCAGCAAAGGAGGGGCGATCAGCCAAAAATAAACCCGGCCAGAGGCCGGGCTTTCAAGGCGGTATCAGGAACCAACGAGACCAATAAAGGCCACGAGCCGGTCCGTAAAGCTAACTCCTGAATACCACCTCCATCGCAGCCGTCAAGCAAAATGTGCGATTCGCACAGCCTGAATGCATGCGCTGATTTTGGGCTGATCGATCCTTGATGGAGGATCGAAACT